>CBEVHI010000034.1:0-14107 GCA_965549635.1 uncultured bacterium
ATGTGCCTGAAGCCTCCAGGGGTGGCCGAGGGTTGTTCAGCCAGACATCGACTCCCTGCACCAGGAACCTGGCCATCCGCATGTCGTAGCTCTCCAGGAAGTGCACGTGACCGTTCAGTTCCGGAGTCTTGGACAGCTCGACGATGCGGCGAATCAGACCCTGACCGTTCTGGTCGGCGGGATGTGCCTTACCGGCGATGAGGATCTGCACGGGCCGGTCAGGGTTTGTGAGAATCGCCTGCAGCCACGGCATGTTGTGGAACAACAGGAGGGCTCGCTTGTAGGTGGCGAACCTTCGCGCAAACCCGATCGTCAGACGGTCGGGTGACAGGATGCTGGCGACGGAGCGCAGCTCGTCGGGCGAAGCCCCATGGCGCGCTTGCTGGCGGAGGATCCGCCCCCTGGCGAAGTTGGAGAGGAGGCGCTTCTGGCTGGTGTGGATGTCCCACAGTCGTTCGTCGTCGATCTCGTCGAGTCGGGTGACTACCGATGGATCTTCGATCATCACCCTGTGCCACTGCGGTCCGTAGATTTCGGTCAGGAGTCGTTGGTGGCCTCGTCCGATCCACGTGCAGGGATGGATACCGTTGGTGATTGCCCTGGCTTCGCCAGGGAGTAGATGGGCCCAGTCTCGCGAGACGATTTCTGCATGCCGGCGGCTCACACCGTTGACCACGGATGAGAAGCGGATGGCCAGTGCCGACATGTTGAAGTGGTACTCGTCGCCTTCGTGTGCCGATCCGAGTCTGGCCAGCTGGCTCATGTCGATCCCGAGCCGTCGGGGCATGTCGGATAGGTACTTCTCGACGAGAGGGAAGTCGAACACCTCATTCCCCGCAGGCACGGGGGTGTGCAGTGTGAAGCTGGTGGTCGCCTTGACGCGCTCCTGCGCTTGTGTCGACGGTACGCCGGTGGCAATGGCCCTGGCCGTCCGCTCGAGGAGACTCAGTGCTGCGTGTCCCTCGTTGACGTGCCACGCGGCCGGTTCGATCCCGAGGGCTGCGATCGCTCGAACAGATCCAACGCCCAGGACGTACTCTTGAACGAACCGCATCTCGCGCCCACGAATGTACAAGGTGTGGGTGATCGGCCGGTCGGCGTCGTCGTTGTCGGTGAGGTCTGTGTCGAGCAGGAGAATCGGCACCCGGCCAACCTGCACTTTCCACACGCCGACCCTGATGCTTCGTCCCGGGAGCTCTACATCAACCTTGAGTTGTCCTCCCGTCGGACCGGCAACCTGCTGGATTGGCAGGCGAACGGGATCCACCACCGGGTAGGTGTGCTGCTGATCACCGACGGCATCGACCTCCTGGCGGAAGTAGCCGCGCCGGTAGAGGAGACCGGATGCCAGGAATGGCACTCCAAGATCGGATGCCGACTTGGCATGGTCGCCGGCCAGGACGCCGAGGCCTCCGGAGTAGGTCGGCAGCAAGTTGTCGACTCCGTACTCGGCGCACAGGTAGGCGATTGGTCCGTTCAGTTCTGTTTGCTCGGCCCACCACGTGTTCTCGTCGCGCATGTACAGGTCGAAGCGGCGGACTGTTTCGCCGTAGAGGTCCTGGAAGTCGCCGCTGTCTTCGAGGTTCTTCCATGTTTGGTGGTCGACGGCACCCAGCAACTCGATGGGGTTGCGGTAGCGCGCCCAGAGTTCGCCGTCGATCATCCGCCACAGACGGGTGCCACCCGACCACGTCCACCACAGGTTGTAGGCGAGGTCGTACAGGCGTGAGAATGCCGGAGGCAGGGGGAGTTCTCCGTTGGGCAGTACAGGGATCTGAACGTTGTTCACAGCCCGGGGAGGATAGTCGGCCGAGTGAGGACGTCGGTGCCGACGGTGATCTCAGAGACGAGTACTGTGCGCTTGCCGAGAGGAGATGGGATGGCATTCGCAGACGGCACAGCAGACTTCCGGTCCGACACCGTGACAAGGCCCACTCCCGCGATGCGGCGTGCCATGGCCGAGGCGGAGGTCGGGGACGACGTCTACGGGGAGGACCCGACGGTGAACCTGCTCGAGCGTGAGGCCGCTTCGGCAGTAGGGAAGGCCGCCGCCGTGTTCACACCGACGGGCAGCATGGCCAACCAGCTGGCGTTGAACACGCTCGTCCGAGCGGGCGATGAGGCGCTCTGCGCGTCGACCGCCCATGTTCGCCAATACGAGGTCGGTGCTGCGGCAGCGATCTCGGGTGTTCAGTTCCGAACGGTGGACTCGGCCGACGGCAGCATCTCAGCCCACGACGTGGACGTGGCGGCCTCGGGAGCCGGCTACCACCTGCCGAGGATCGGGCTGCTCGTGTGGGAGAACCCGATGACAGCGACCGGAGGTACCGTGGTCCCGCTCGATGTGATGCACGCGGCCACCGAGGCAGCTCACGGTCACGGGATCCCGGTGCACCTGGACGGAGCACGAATCTTCAACGCGGCCCTGGCGCTTGGCACCGATGCGCCGTCGATTGCCGCCGAGGCGGACACGGTCATGTTCTGTTTCTCCAAAGGCCTCGGTGCCCCGATCGGTTCGGTGCTCTGTGGCACGGAAGACGTGATCTCCGAAGCCAGATTCCGACGTAAACGCCTCGGCGGGGGCATGCGTCAGGTCGGTGTGCTCGCTGCCGCCGCCCTGCTGGCGCTTGCCGGACGGGATCGCCTCGATCAGGATCACCAACTTGCCCGCAGGCTCGGTGAAGGGATCGCCGAACGGTTCGCAGGCTCGGTCGATCGAGAACAGATTCAGACCAACATGGTGCTGGTCGACACGTCGGGAATGCCGTTCGGGTCGAATGTCCTGATGGACCGGCTCGCGCAGGTTGGAGTGCTGGTGGGGGACATGTCTCCAGACCTCCTCCGCTTCGCGACACACCGGGATGTCAACTCGGACGACGTCGGGCGGGTGCTCGCCGTGTTCGACGAGCTCGCCGGTGAATACCGGTAACCGGAAACGACCGAGTCAGGTCAGATCCCTCGTGCGTTTTGCGATTCTCTTTCCCGGCCAGGGCAGCCAGTTCGTCGGCATGGGCGCCGATCTGTTCGATATTCGCCCCGACCTGCTCGGCGATGCGGCTGATGACGTCCTTGGTTGGTCGCTGCGGGACGTCTGTCTCAACGGACCTGATGAGGCTTTGACCCGAACCGACCGTGCCCAGGCTGCCCTGTTCGCTCTCGGATACGCCATGTGGGCCGAACTGTCGGCGCACCTCCAGGTCGATCCGACCGCCGCCGCCGGCCACTCGCTCGGCGAGTACACGGCACTGGCGGCTGCGTCCGTGCTCGACTATCAGACAGCTCTTCGGCTTGTCTCGATTCGAGGCGAGGCAATGGCGGCTGCAGCAGACCGGGAACCTTCGGGCATGGCGGCACTGATCGGTATCGGCGATGACCAGGCTGAGGAGATCGCCGACCTTCGCAGGTCGCAAGGTGGACGGCTGTGGGTTGCCAACATCAACGCCCCGGGGCAGATCGTGGTCGCCGGAGGGCAGCAGGACATCGCCTGGGTTGCCGAGCAAGGTAGATCCCTCGGGGTGCGCAGGGTGATACCTCTCAATGTTGCCGGGGCGTTTCACTCGCCGTTCATGGAGTCCGCGGCATTGGCGGTGGAGAGTGCCGTGGCCGAAGTCGCCTTCGCGAAGCCGTCATTCCCGGTCTACGCAAATGTCTCGGGACAGCCCTACCCTGTGGACCGGGTCGCGGATCTGTTGGTACGACAAGTGGTCGAGCCGGTTCGGTTTGGCGAGACGCTCTCGAACATGAGCGTTGACGCCTTCGTCCATGTCGGGCCGGGTGACGTGACCGCAGGGATGGCCCGCAGGACGGCCAAAGACGCCGAGGTCATGGTTGCCAGCGAAGTGGCTTTGATCCCGGTGATTGCCGAGCGACTGAACGAGGAACAATGACCAACGCCACGATCACCGGCTGGGGGAGATGCGCTCCACCGACCGTTCTCTCCAATCAAGACCTCGAGCGGCTGACCGACACGTCTGACGAGTGGATTACGACTCGCACCGGCATCAAAGAGCGGAGGATCTCCCATGTGTCCACCTCCGACCTGGGAGTCGTTGCCTCGCGGCGTGCTCTGGACGCGGCAGGTCTGGAGGCTTCCGATCTGGACTTGATCATCCTGGCGACCTGCACGGGCGACTCGGTCATTCCGAGTCCTGCAACGCTCCTTCAGGCGAAACTCGGTGCCCAGAACGCGGCAGCGTTCGACCTCAACGCCGCCTGCTCGGGTTGGATCTACGGGCTCAACGTGGCGACGCAGATGATTCGCGGCGGGGCACACAGGCGTGTGCTGCTCGTAGCAGCAGAACGGCTCTCCCACTACCTGGACTTCACGAACCGCAACACGGCCGTTCTGTTCGGGGACGGCGCCGGCGCCGTCATTCTGGAGCCCACCGAAGGTGACGACGGTATTCAGTCGATCACGATCGGATCGGACGGCGAAGCCGCCGGACTCCTCTGCGTCCCCGGCGTGGGGACCTCGAGTGACCGATACCAGGGTGCTGATCGATCCGCCTACGGTGTCGTGATGGATGGTCCGGAGG
This sequence comes from uncultured bacterium, assembly GCA_965549635.1. GTDB lineage: Bacteria > Actinomycetota > Acidimicrobiia > Spongiisociales > UBA4744 > CBEVHI01. The sequence continues at coordinate 4,536 of CBEVHI010000034.1, forward strand.
TCTTCAAGAAGGCCGTCAAAGCAATGGGTGCCGCCGCGACCAGTGTCATCGACGAAGCCGGGATCGATCTCGACGATGTCGACTTGCTCATTCCCCACCAGGCGAACATCAGGATCATCGATGCGACGGCCAGACGGCTCAAGCTCAAGCCGGATCAGGTGTTCGTCAACATCCACAGGTACGGGAACACTTCTGCGGCAACGATCCCGATGGCGTTGACCGAGGCGTTGGAAGAAGGCAGAGTGCACGCGGGAGACAATGTCGTGTTCGCAGCGTTCGGTGCGGGTCTGACGTGGGCAGCGGCTCTCGTCCGGTGGGGCGGGCGCACCACACCGGTGAGGCCGAGTGATGCCGAACTCCCTGCAACGGACGCCAACGTGTTCGAACTGTTGGATGCCAACTTGAAGTTCTTCGGAAGCGGAGTTGCTCCATGAGCAGAGTTGCCTTGGTGACGGGAGGATCCAGAGGGATCGGCAAGGCCATTGCCCTACAGTTGGCCAGGGACGGATATCGCGTCGCGGTCAACTACGTGGCGAGGGGCGACGCAGCAGCCGAAGTCGTCAAAGGTATCGAGCAGCTTGGCGGGGAGGCCATCGCCATTCAGGCCGACGTGGGGTCCGAAGAGGCGGTGAAGGCGATGTTCGGCGAGATTGCCGATCGTCTCGGTCCCGTCGAGGTACTCGTCAACAACGCGGGCGTGACCCGGGACACATTGCTGCTCCGGATGAGCTCGGAGACCTGGGATGAGGTGATCCGCACCAACCTGACGTCGGTGTATCTGTGCACAAGGCAGGCGCTGCGTTCCATGATTCGAGGACGCTGGGGTCGCGTGATCACCATCGGTTCGGTGGCCGGACTGGCCGGGAACCCCGGTCAGGCGAACTACGCCGCAACCAAGGCGGCGATCCTCGGGTTTACCAAGTCGGTTGCCAAGGAAGTCGGATCCAGGGGCATCACCGTCAACGTGGTGGCCCCCGGCTTTGTGGAGACAGAGTTGACCGACGACCTGCCCGAGTCGTCCAGGCAGGCGGCCGTGTCATCGATCGCCCTTGGGCGGTTTGGAACCGCAACAGAAGTCGCTTCAGCAGTCGGCTATCTTGCGTCAGATGAAGCCTCCTACATCTCGGGCCACGTGCTCGTCGTGGACGGAGGACTGACTCTCTAAGGGAGGAAAGGAACATGGAAAGAGCTGAAGTCGAGAGCAGGCTGAAGAACCTACTCGTGTCGGAACTTGGCCTCGACGAGACCAAGATCACCCCGGAAGCCAGATTCGAGACCGACCTCGAAGTCGACTCGCTTGGTGTCGTCGAGCTTCTCATGGCACTCGAAGACGAGTTTGGCGTCACGATCCCCGACGACGAAGCCGAAGGCATCGGCACCGTCAGTCAGGCCGTCGACGTGGTCATCTCCAAGCTCGAGGCCTGATCCCGATGCGCCCTCGAGACCGGCGAGTCGTCGTCACCGGGATGGGCGTGATCAGTCCCGTCGGGAACAGCGTCCGGGAGTACTGGGAAGCGCTTCTCGCCGGAACCTCCGGGGTTGCACCGATCACACTCTTCGATGCTGCGGGACTCCCTGTGCGTTTCGCCGGTGAAGTCAAAGACTTCAAGCCCGAGGACTTCATGGACCGGCGGACCGCCCGCCGCATGGACCGGTTCGACCAGTTCTTCTACGCGGCCACCTCCCAAGCCCTGGAGGATGCCGGCATCGACTACGGCGACGACCCCGAAGCCGGCGTCAGATCTGGCGTCGTCGTCGGGTCGGGTATCGGCGGCCTGATGTCGATGCAGGAGGGCATGGACACGATGCGCACACGAGGTGCCGACCGTGTCTCCCCGTACCAGGTGACCAGGCTGATCCCCAACATGGCCGCTGGGGACGTCTCCATCGGATTCAATCTGCTGGGTCCGGTCACGTGCACGGTGACTGCCTGCGCGGCTTCGGCCAATGCGATCGGCGATGCGGCAGAAATCATCCGGCGGGGAGCTGCAGACCTCATGGTGGCCGGCGGCGCCGAAGCGCCGATTTGCGAGTTCGGCGTTGCCGCGTTCGCGCAGGCGAGGGCGGTCAGCACTCGCAATGACGATCCGCAGGGGGCGTGCCGCCCGTTCGACGCCACGCGAGACGGATTCATCATGGCCGAGGGGGCCGGCTCGCTGATACTCGAAGAACGCGAACATGCCTTGGCGAGAGGAGCGCACATCTACGCCGAGGTACTCGGCTATGGCATGTCATCGGATGCCTACCACATCACGTTGCCCCGTCCGGGAGGCATCGGCGCTGCCCGAGCGATGCAAGCAGCGCTAGACGATGCAGGAATCCCCCCCACACAAGTCGACTACATCAACGCCCATGGCACCTCCACGCCGGCCAATGACGTCACGGAAACTGCAGCGATCAAGCTGGTGTTCGGCGATCACGCCAAGCAGGTTGCGGTTTCTTCGACCAAATCCATGACTGGACACCTGCTCGGCGGTGCCGGGGCCATCGAGTCGATCGCGAGCATCCTTGCCCTGCGTGACGGCGTGCTTCCCCCGACGATCAACTACCAGACGCCCGATCCCGAGTGCGACCTCGACTATGTCCCGAACGAACCACGCAAGCAGGATGTCAGCATCGTGATGAGCAACTCTTTTGGATTCGGCGGGCACAACGCGGTGCTGATCTTCGGATCCTGATGGCGGACCGTCCGCACGAACACGACCAGTGGCCTGGCGAGTTCGCTTTCTGTCCCCGGTGCGGACAGCACATGGTTCGTCGTGTCGTCGATGGTCGCGAGCGTGGTGCGTGTCCATCGTGCACGTTCGTGCACTTCCGGGACCCCGGGGTCGGTGCAGCCGCGATCGTGCGTGATGCCGATGGTCGAGTACTGCTGGTGCGAAGGGCACGTGGACCTCAGAAGGGTCTCTGGTCGGTACCTGCCGGGTTCGTCGAGTACGGGGAGGACGTCAGGGAAGCCGCGGCACGAGAGTTGCTGGAGGAGACCGGCTTGGTTGCAGAGATCGGAGAGGTTGCGTTCGTAGCCTCCAACTTCCACGATCCTGCCAAACTCACCGTTGGTATCTGGTTCCAGGCAAAGGTCATCGGTGGCACGCTTCGAGCAGGTGACGACGCCGCGGAAGCCCGCTATTTCCGGTTGACCGAACTGCCGCCGCTGGCCTTCAAGACAGACCGGGACCTCTTCGCTGCCCTCGCTGCCGACTGAACATCGTCCAAGCCGGTCCCCTTGGTTCACAAGCACAGGCATCCCGATGAGCGAAGCACTGTTCCGGCAAAGCGGGAACCAGAGGTATCATGAATGCAAGCGACCACGGCGAACCCATGCCACTCAACGAGCACGAAGAGAAGATCCTTCAGCAGATCGAACAGGGACTCTATGAAGAGGACCCGGGTCTGGCGCGCAAGGTGGGCAAACTCGGAAGAGTCGCATCGAGAAGGGTTCTCGTCGCCGCCATCGTGTTCGCCGTTGGACTGGTCGTCACGCTGAGCACGTTTGCCTTCAACCAGTGGCTCGCGCTCGGCGGGTTCGTGGCGATGGTGCTCGGGGGGAGCGCCTTCGTGCACGCCCGTAGGGCGATGTCCGGTGGGGACGAATCTGGCTGGGCAGCCCGCCTTCTCGGCGGAAAGCGCAAACGGCAGTGAGCGTCTCGCGACGCTAGAGTACGTGTCCCAGTCTGCGTAAGCCGGACTGAAAGTGGCGGCCGGAGGGGCCGCCCGTTACATCGGGGAGAGATGACGAGTGGATGGGTTCACGGCGCAGCAAGCCTCCAAACTGACCGGTTGCACACCTCACCAGCTCAGGTATTGGGATCGTGTATCGCTCCTCGAACCCTCCCGTCAAGGCACCGGCGGTCGCCCAGGTGTTCGCAGGCTCTACTCGTTCCGGGACCTCGTCGCGCTGCGAGTCATCAAGAGCCTTCTCGACAACGGTATGTCCGTTCAACGGGTACGGCGAGCGTGGGACTATCTGCGCCGCCACGGAGCGATGGACCGCCATCTCGCCGAGGTGAAGCTCGTCACCGACGGGCAGAGCATCTTCACCATCGCTGAGAGTGAAGACGAACTGCTCGATGCGCTCCGGGGCGGTCAGCTCGCCTTCTTCGTTGCCATCGACAACATCACCCGCACAGTCGAAGATGACGTGAGCAAGTTCGAGCTGGATCGAGAACGGTTCCTCGAGATGATCCGTCACAGCGAAGACGGGATCCAAGAAGAGGCGAGCGGCTAGCTGGCGTCAACCGCGCCGGAACCGCAGCAGCGACCTGAGGCGCATGGCCGCGCGAATGCGATCTCCCATGGGGTGAATCGTCCGCAGGTAGGACTCGACCTCCGCAAACGATGCCTTCGCGGCGGCAACGGTCTGGGCGTCGAGATGCAGGGACCGTCCAAATGTCTGTCTGGTGACACCACGGGCAAGCGGAACGGCCGACCGGTGCACCGCAACGGCCACCTCATGAGGCGTGGCCGCCGGCGACGGGGCACTCCCAAAGTCGGTCAGGCGATCGACGAGCTCGTCCCACGCCCCCGAAATGTCACCCCAGCGCAGCCAAGAGAGACGACGCCGTCTCCTTTCCGCCTTGACCAGCGGCACCAGCGACAGCAGGAGCACCAATCCGAGGGCGATCGAGCTCGCCGGTGTGAAGAAGCGGGTCGGGGGACCGGCGACGTCCTCCGAGGATGATCCGGGTACGACCTGGCGCTCGTCGAAGTCGGCCTGGAACTGGCGAGGCGTCTGCCCCGTGTCGGTGTCCGTCGCGTCCACCGCTTCGGGTGGTGGCGGGATGTATTGGCGGGGGTCGAAGCCGACGATGCTCTCCGTCGACGGGTTGTCCCCGCGGGAGCGCGGCGTCGGATCGAATCTCACCCAACCCTGGTTGTTCATCCAGAGCTCGACCCAGGCGTGGGCGTTTCTGTCTCGTACCAGAATCGTTCCGTCCGGTTGGACCTCGCCGGGTCCGAACCCGGTCACAACCCGCGCTGGTATGCCGATCGATCGCGCCATCACCGCCATTGCCGTGGAGAACTGCTCGCAGTAGCCCGTGCGGTAGCTGGGACTGTCGGTGCTGAAGAGCCAATCTTCGAGGTTCTTGCTGGTGTGGCCGGCGTCGATGTCGAGCGAGTAGGTGAAGATCGTCGGGTCTCGAAACCAAGCTTCGAGCAGCAGAGCCTTCTCGAACGCACTCGTGCCGTCTTCGGTCAGGGCTCGCGCCTCCGTGCGGATGATCGGGTCGAGCGTCGGCAATTCCAGGGCTTCGGCGATGGAGGCGGGTCGATTCGTGGCGGGCGTCGGAACCGCCTTTCCGAGGAACGCCCCGCGGGAAGCGGCTTCCTGAAAGATGGGGGTGAGCCTTCCTCCCGTGCTTGCGAGCGCGTCGATGCTGGGCTCAGGGACGAGAGCCGCTTCCTGGTAGGTGAGACCCTCCCAGGTGAGCAGGTCGAACTGGATGGAGCCGTCCGTTCGAATTCGGTAGCTGTCATTGAAGAGAGCAGAGTCCGAACCGAGCCACGTCGGTGAGTAGAGGACCGGCAAATAGTTCTGTCGCAACTTGGCGATCGTCACCGAAGCCGACACCGGCTCGGCCGGACCGAAGAACGACGTCTCCGGGTCCTCCCAGACTCCCTCGTCGGGCCGATTCGTCTCGCGTGCCTTCGGGATCCAGTTCTCACCGTCGAACTCCTCGAGGGTGATCAGCTCCCAGTACAACGAGGACGGGTCGACATCGCCCTCGACCCGTGCCGCGAACACCGGTGTGTCCGTCTGCGCAACCAACTGCTGCTGGATGCCGGTGAACAGGTTGTAGGACACTCCGACGAGGATGCCCCCGCCGATGCTCGTGTGGGTGCGCCAGTCGATGAGTCCGGCCGGAGGGATGGCCCGGGCTGCCACCTCGGTTCCGGCGAAAGCGATGAGGACCGACGCGATGACGAACACTCCGGGATAGAGGTACGCCGGTCTCGATGGACCGTTCGAACTCCGCATACGGAACGTCGACTCCGAACGCTGATCCTCGGCGACCGCGACGAAGGCAAGCCCGACGGCCAGCAGGAAAGCGGTTGTCCACCAGAGGCCGGATGGCGCCTGGTCGATGACGGCGAGCTGCAGATAGAACAGCAACGGGGGAGCGAGGGCGACGACCGGACGGTTGCTCCGCAGACTCCACGCCGTCACGGCTGCCAGTGCCCAGAAGATGGCGGTGAGGATCACAACGAGACCGGCCACCGGCGAGACAGGTGCAACGCCAAAGCGGATCAGGTCGACACCGAGGCGCAACTCTGCCAGGAACGAAGGCCATGTTCCGGAGCCGGGGAGTATGCCGAGGAGCAAGGTTCCGGGGACCGTGATGCGAAACGCAACCACGATCAGAACTCCGAGGTTCGCCGCGATCACGGTCCAGCGCCCCCGGAGTGCCCAGGTGATCACTGCTCCCATCAACGCCCCTGCCGCGATTGCGATCGGCCACGGTGCCCCCTCCGTGGTCGGCCGCAGAAGACGCTCGAGGCGCAGGATCGCCAGCACCACGGCCGCAGTTGCGGCTAGACCGCTCCAGCGGTTACCCATGGCATGGCTTTCATCCAGGCAGTGGTCCACGGCTGTCCGGGTCGAACCGACACGATGGTCGCGCCGCTTCGTCCGAAGGTGGCCGGTATCGGCTGCGGGGAGACGGTCAGAAGCACCGTGGCACCGGCATGGCGCGTGAGGTGGCGGGACACTGCGGCAACCTGCCCATCGGGTGTACCGGTAGCGATGACGACGGTTCCCCCTCGCCCCTTCAGGCGGAGTCGCGTCGCGGCGGCACCGAGATCGAAGGCACGGGCCGGCTCGAGCGCCGCGAGCACGCGCATAGCCGCTTCATAGGGGTTTGCCTCAAAGACTGCGAAGTCGCCGCCGGTCCAGAGGTCGGCTCCCAGACCGGCGGAGAAGAAGTGATGTACGGTCGATGCGGCACCGCGTATTGCGGTTTCGAACGCCTCCTGGTTCTCGTACACAACGGATCGCGGGTCGACGACGACCAGCGCTCGCGGTTCCCATGGCGTTTCGAACTGGCGGATCATCATCTCATCACGCCTTGCAGTCGTCGGCCAGTGGACTCTCCTTAGATCGTCACCGGTCTGGTACTCCCGCAAGCTGAAGAAGTCCTCACCCCCGCGGCGCACTGTCTCGGCTCGTGCTGCCTGCAGCGATGAGTCGACTCCACGAAGGGTCGGTAATCCGCTGAGCTCCTCCACTTTCGGGTAGACGACGAGTGAGTCGATCGCCCCTATGCTCTCGCTCGTTCTCGTGAACATGAAGGGATCGGTTCTCGTCACGGCAGCGGGCCCAAGTTCGTAGATTCCCCGGGTGTGACACTGGACCTCGTAGACACCGGAGTAGATCGCACCAGGGTCAAGAGAGCCGATCCGGAACCTTGCTTGGCCGAGGCCGTGTATCTCGTCATCGATGGTGATGTACCGCGCCCGCCTGGACTCGTCGCTCCTGGCCACCAACTCGACGGTGACCGACTCTCCTTCTCGCACCAGCGTGGGATGCAGACGCCGGGACACGGTCAGGTCCGGTGTCCCTCTCCGAGTCACCAGCCAGCCGACCAGGACCGCGGCCACGATGAGGAAGCTCAAAGCAGCGAGCTCGACTTCCCCGAGGACCGCCCAGAGAACGAGGAGTGCGAGAGCGGCGCCGAGCGCCGCCCATCCCCGCTCCGAGATGGTCACCCTGACCTGCTTCCCGGCACTCGAACGTGTTGGAGGACCGCTTCGATGACCTCGGCGACGGTGGTTCCGTGCATCATTGCTTCTGGACGCAGAACCATGCGGTGTTCGAGCACCGGTCGCGCCAGCGCCTTGATGTCATCGGGTGTTGCGAAGTCGCGTCGCTGCACGGCGGCGCGTACGCGTGCAACGCGTTGCAGGTGCAACGCTGCTCGGGGAGATGCTCCCAGGAGGAGTTCTCCATGGCGACGCGTAGCCTCGACCAGGTCGACGATGTACGCCTGAAGCGAGGCGGCAACGTGGACACTGCGAGCCGTGTCGCTCATGGCACGGACGTCCTCTGCGGTTGCGAGAGGCTTCAGATCGTCGAAGCTCGAGTGTGTCCCGTGCGTCTCGAGCATCTCGATTTCCTTGCCGTGTGTGGGATAGCCGACCACGAGGCGCATCATGAAGCGGTCGAGCTGTGACTCGGGCAGGGGATAGGTCCCTTCATGTTCGAGGGGGTTCTGCGTCGCTATCACCATGAAGGGAGGCGGCAGCGGTCGCGTCACCCCGTCGACCGTCACCTGGAGCTCTTCCATGGCTTCGAGGAGTGCGGCCTGGGTCTTCGGTCCAGCCCGATTGATCTCATCACCGAGGACGATGTTGGCGAAGATCGCTCCCGGTTTGAAGACGAACTCCGTGCTGGCACGATCCCAAATCGAGACGCCGGTGATGTCGGAGGGGAGCAGATCCGGGGTGAATTGGACCCGATGAAAGCTGCAGTCCAAAGACCTTGCGAGAGACTTGGCGAGGAGCGTCTTGCCCACACCGGGGACGTCTTCGATGAGGACGTGTCCCTCGGCCATCAGGGAGATGGCGATGAGATCGATGACCTCGCGTTTGCCCTGGATGACGGTCTCGACGTTGCTGACGATCGACTCGAAGAGATCGGCAAACCGATCGATACGTTCGGCGGTGGGGATGGTTGTTGTCAACGGTCTCGTACCTCCTCGACGGAGCCTATCAGCGCCAAAGGTTTGCGCACAGCGGTAGGTAAGGGGCGTTGGAGCGTGATGTACGACGCCGGAGGTCGCCGGAAGAGTATGATCAGGCTGTCCCGGGGAGCTTGAGGAGGCACGTGGGCGGGGTGAGACGGGCATTTGCCCGGAGACCTGATCTGTGGCTGGAAGCAGCGCGCTCGTCGTTCGCGTTCGCCCCCAAACGGTGGTGGCGCTCGTTTCCCTTCCTTCCGGTTCCGGATGCCGGATACATGGCATGGCGGCGCTTCACCGCCTACGGGGACCCCGACCGGGAACTCTCGGGGGACGACCTGATCGCCTTCTTGGAGTGGAGACGCCGGCAGAGGACGTCATCGTGAGCGAGGCCTTGGACAGGGCGATCGGCGGGATCGAAGGGGTTGCCTCGGCACACGTCGAGACGCACGGAAGCACCGTCACCGGGGTCAAGGTGACGCTGGAGGAAGGCGCAGACGAGAGGATGGTGGGACTGGCCATCCGCCGGGTGCTGGAGACGCATGGCTACCGCTCCAGGGTCGCTCCCGAACGAGCGAAGGTCGAGCCGCAGTCCGCTCCGATGCCGCCGGTGGAGATCGACACGCAGCCGGTGGACAAACGACGTGCGCGCCTGGAGTCCGTGACCGTGGAGGAAGATCGGGCAGGAGCGACCGTGACCATCGTCGACACCGCGGGGACTGCCGTGACCCGGAGCGCCGGGACCACCAGAGACGGCCGGCGCAGGGCGACCGTCGACGCGGTCGCCGCGCTCATCGAGCCCGGCGCAGCACTGCGTCTCGTCGAAGTGACCCATCGTGAGGACGGTGTCCTCCTCGTCGTGCTGGAAGACACCGAGGGAACGCGGCTCGCCGG
>CBEVHI010000035.1:0-14037 GCA_965549635.1 uncultured bacterium
GACCGTGTCATCGACTCCCGCCAGGATGAAGCGAGACGCAGCGAAGAACAGCAGGAGCGTGCTGATAGCGACGACGCGTCCCCATCCCAATGTGACGGTAACCAGCGCCCACACGAGGGGGCCGAGCAGCGTCGCGAACCTCCCGACGGTCGCGTACAGTCCGTAGAACTCGCCGTAGTGCTCCGGGGGAGAGATCCGGGCCATGTACACCCGGTCAGAGGTCCACGTGGCCCCGGCAGCAGCTCCCCCGAGGACACCGACCAGCCAGCCGAGAGACGTCCGGTCGGTGAGAGCCGCGATGACGGCGAGGACGACGGCGGCACTCCAGACGTAGATGGCACCGTGCAGGGCCTTTCGTGGTCCGAGGACATCGACGATCCTGCCGACGATCAGCGAGCCCAGCACAGCAGAGATGATGGCGCTGAGTGCCAGGATGTCGGTCTGGCGATCCGAGAATCCCATCTCCGTGATCGCAAAGATCGACACGAAGAGAAACGCGGTGTTGGCAGCGTCCGCGTAGAGGAACCGTCCTACGAGGAACCGGGTGACGCCCGGGAAGCTCCTGGCGCGGCGCCAGGCGCCGAGCAGGTGCTGGAGAGAGCCGAGAATCCGGGGAGGATGCCCCGTCCTGGCGACTCTCGGCCGCTCCCTGATCAGAATGAACGCCGGGAGCGCGAAGAGGAGGAAGAGGCCGGCCAAGGTCCGAAAGAGCGACGGGTATCCGAAGCGTTCGAGCATGAGCAGCCCCGTTCCAATGGCGATGAACGAGCCGATGTATCCGACCCCGACACCGAGCCCCGAGATCCGCCCACGGTTTTCCGAGGTGCTGACGTCGGGGAGCATTGCGTCGTAGACGACGCTGCCGAGGGTGAATCCGATCTGGCCGACGATGTAGAGAACGAGCGACGGGTACAGGCCGAAGGTGGTGAGTAGTGCCGTCGCTGCCACGGTCAGAAGTGTCGTCAGGATCAGCGCGGGTCTTCGCCTGCCGACATGGTCGGACCGGGCACCAACCCATGGAGCGAGGACGATCACGATGACCATGGCGAAGGCCGTCGCGTATCCAAAGTGGGCATCGGTAGCCCCCTGCTCCTTGACGACCCACACCGAGAAGTAGCGACTGCCTACCGCGAGAGCGAAGATCGTGTTCGCCAGGTCGTACAGAACCCATGAGATCGTGCTGGAACGCGTTGGGGACCAGGATTCCATCGGGTCAGAACGTTACCGCTACCGCGATGAGCTCGTCGTGACCGAGGAGGCCTGCAGCGGCCTCGATGGCCCGTTCAGCTTCGTCGAGTGGGAACTCATGGCTGACGAGCTGGTCCAGTCGGGGATCCTTCTCCAGGTGTTGAGCAGCCCAGTGGTACCCGGCAGAGCTTGCACCGAAGGCACCTCGAACGTTCAGTTCCTTGAGCACGATGATGTCAGAGAAGAGCTGGTTGACGGCCCGGACCCCCTTGATGGAGGCCACGACGACCGTACCGCCCGAACGAACCAGATCGAGCGCGGTGTGGATAGCGTCCGGGTCGTCCCTCGTAACGTCGAGGACCACCTCCGGGCGAGCACCGAGGCTGTCGGCGACCGATCCGGCGACGTCCGACTTGCGAGCATCCACGACCATGTCGGCACCAAGCTCTCTGGCCAGGTCGAGTCGATCCCCATCTTCGGTCAAACCGCTGACTCCGACCCAGCCGGCGCCGGCCTCTTTTGCGGCGATGAGCGCCGCGAGACCGCGGGGTCCCGGCCCGAGGATAAGAACGCTGTCCCCGACTCCAAGTGCAGGCACCTCCACCGCCCATGTGAAGCCGTCGGCGAGGGCGTGCGCAAAGGTGGCGACGGGCGCCTGGATGTTGTCGCTGATCGGGTGCAGACGGGCTCCAGGGTCGAGGTAGAGGAACTCGGCGAATCCACCCCACAGGCTTGGCGGCTCCGTGGATGGGAGACGACCGTAGGCGTTGATGGGGCGACGGAAGGCGCACGAGTGAAGTCTGCTCAGACAACGTCGACAGGCACCGCAGCGGATGGTCGACTCCACCACCACACGGGTTCCGATCGGAATGTCGAAGGTGTCGTCGACGATCGAGGCGATGCGTCCAACGATCTCGTGACCCGGGATGAGCGGATAGCGCATGAACCGATTGGTACCCTGCCACACCTGGACGTCGGATCCGCTGACCCCGGTCGCTTCGATCGCCAGCCACGCTCCCGTCTCCACCCTGGGGATGGTGAAGGTCGTCGCGCTGAACCGTTGCGGTTCAACCAGCAGCATTGCCTTTGCGCTCGCGCCCGTCATCCTGTATTCACCGCGGCGAGTGTATACGGGGGTTTGGGGGGCTCAGCCGACGAGCAGGCGGGTCAGGCGGTCCAGGCCCTCTTCGAGGTCTGCGTCGCCCAAAGCGTATGAGAAGCGTCCGTAGCCGGGCGCACCGAACGCTTCACCGGGGACGAAAGCGACGAGGGCTTCTTCGAGGACGATCTCTGCCAGCTCGGAGGTTGTGGCCGCCACCCGACCCGCAACGGGTTGTCCGAGGAACGACTCGAGCGACGGAAACGCGTAGAAGGCTCCCTGCGGCTCTTGCACCCGTACTCCCGGGATGTCGCGAAGCAGCCGGTACATTGTCTCGCGTCTCCGGTCGAACGCCTTCCGCATGGTTTCCACGGGCTCTCTGGTCCCCTGGAGGGCAGCTACTGCTGCCGCCTGGGCCACGTTGCACACATTGGAGGTCGAGTGTGACTGCAGGTTGGACGCGGCGGCGATCACATCGGTCGGTCCGACCATCCAGCCGACCCGCCAACCGGTCATGGCGTACGCCTTGGCGACACCGTTGATGAGCACCGATCTGTCTCTCAGGGCGGGGACGACTCCCGGCATCGACACGTACTGGGCGTCGCCGTAGACGAGATATTCGTAGATGTCGTCACTGACCACCCAGAGGCCCTTCTCGGCGGCCCAGTTGCCGATCGCTTCGACCTCATCGGGCGGGTACACCGCACCACTCGGGTTCGAGGGAGAGACGAAAAGCAGGACCTTCGTCTTCGGGGTCCACGCTGCATCGAGGTCTTCGACAGAGATGCGGAAGCCATGGTCGATGTCAGAGGCGACCGGCACCGCGACGCCACCTGCGAGCTTGATCGCCTCCGGGTAGGTCACCCAGTAGGGGGCAGGCATCAGGACCTCGTCGCCGGGGTCCAGCAGCGTTGCCATGGCGGCGAACACGGCGTGCTTGGCGCCGTTGGTGATCAGCACCTGGCCGGGATCGACGGGGAACCCGGCATCCGCTGTGGTCTTTTCGGCGACCGCGGTGCGAAGCTGGGGGAGTCCGGCGGCGGGGGAGTACTTGTGGTACGCCGGAATCGCGCAGGCCTCAGCGGCTGCGGCAACGATGTGATCGGGGGTCGGGAAGTCTGGCTCACCGGCCCCGAACCCGATGACGTTGCGCCCTGCGGCCCGCAACGATCGTGCCTTGGCGCTGACGGCCAGGGTCTTCGACTCCGAAATCGCGGCGATGCGTTGTGAAACTCTGTTCATGATCCAGTAGGTTGACGGCTCCCCGAAACACTAGTGATCATGACGCTCGAAGTCCCCATCCCTCGCCACATGCTCCCCTCTGACGGACGGTTCGGTTCCGGCCCGACGAAGGTGCGTCGGGAGGCCCTGGAGTCGATGCTGGCGACCGGTGCCGGCTACCTGGGAACCTCCCACCGCCGGCCGGCCGTGCGAGACGTCGTGCATCGCGTTCGGGACGGGCTCTTGGATCTCTTCACTGCCCCCGATGGGTACGAGGTGGTGCTTGGCAACGGCGGTGCCACTGCCTTCTGGGACGCTGCGGCGTTCGGGTTGATCGAACGGAGGAGCCAGCACCTGAGCTTCGGCGCGTTCAGCGCACGTTTTGCATCGGTTGCCGGCGGGATGCCGCATCTCCTGGAGCCCGAGGTGATCACCTCTGCCCCCGGAACCCACCCTTTCCCGATGAAGAGTGAGGGTGTTGATCTCTATGCGTTGACACAGAACGAGACCTCGACCGGCGTCGCCATGCCTCTCGCTCGTCCAGGTGCCGGCATCGTTGCGGTGGACGCCACGTCGGCCGCCGGGGCGATCCCGGTCGACCTCGCTCATGTCGACGCGTACTACTTCTCACCGCAGAAGGCGTTTGGAGCCGACGGTGGGTTGTGGATCGCGGTGTTCTCCCCGGCCGCCATCGACAGGATTGAAGCTATTGCCTCGTCCGGGCGCAGTATCCCGCCGTTTCTCAGTCTCGAGAGCGCGCTCCGGAACTCGCGGCTCGATCAGACACTCAACACCCCCAGCCTCATGACGTTGTTTCTCGTCGATGCCCAGGTCCGGTGGATCAACGGGCACGGTGGCCTGCATTGGGCGGCCGAGCGGTGCAGGGCGATGTCGGCCGCGGTCTACTCGTGGGCGGAAGCCACACCGTATGCATCGCCGTTCGTTCGCGACCCCGAGATGCGGTCTCCCGTGACAGCAACGATCGACCTCTCCGTCGACGCCAGCAGAGTTTCGTCGATCCTTCGAGACAACGGCATCGTGGACACCGAGTCGTATCGCAAGCTGGGGCGGAACCAGCTTCGCATCGGGATGTGGCCGGCGACCGAGCCGGAGGACGTCGAACGGCTCCTTACCTGTATCGACTACGTGGTGGAACGGCTCTGAGGAAGGAGCCGGCAGCCAGCCGCGAACAAGGGCCGGCATCTCGCCTTCGTGGGTGCCATGGCCGCGCTACGAGCCATGTCTTCAAAGCTCCACGTCGATGAGGATCGCTGCTGGTCGGTACACCTTGCGGTTGAGCGGCGAGAGCACTGCGAGAGGGTGAACGACGGGCACGATGGGTGTCCCTCTCGCCTCTGCCCGCAAGGCTATGTCCGCAGCATGTGCCGTAGTCCAGACCCTGTTCCGAAACCGGGCGGCGGCAGGAAGCAGGAGTGTTGCGGCCTGTTCGGGGGGAGCCTCGATGATCGCCAGCCGCAGGTACCCCAGTCCTCTGGCGACTGCCGCGCTGCCCGCGAACAGGTCGGGTTCGCCGCTCGACGCGGCTTCCTCGAGGACTGCCAATGTCGTGTCTCCCAGGGATACGACCCCGAGGGAGGGCCGGCGGGCGCAGCGAAGGCCGAGTTCGTTCGCCCACGACGTGGCATCAAGTCCTCGCTCGACGGTGCCGAGGCCGGTGCGGACGCGGAGCGGGTTCGGGTCGAGTGCCGGTTCGGTGACGGCGAGGAGAAACGGGACATCGCTGCGACGGCTTCGGAGTTCGTGGACGGCATGAAGCCCTCGACCCCAGTCGCGCTCGAGGAGAGTTCGGATTGCCTCCAGGACAGAGCGCGCCGCGGCCGTCGGGTTGCTCCAGTCGTCTGTTGATGCGGATTCGAGGACTGCGACGGGATCGATCATGGTCGGACGGTCCCACGCTAACCGGCGGATGTGCGTCGGGTGCTACGCGATAGGCTGAGGGTGCTGCAAAGGAGGCACTTTGTTCGAACCGTACGTGAATGAACCGTACTCAGACTTCAGCGACGCCCAGAACGCGGCTGCATACCGGGAGGCGCTGACCGCCGTTCGCGCAGAGTTCACCCATCACCCACTGGTGATCGGCGGAGAACCGCTGGACACAGGGCGCACGATCGAGAGTGTCAACCCCGCCCGGCCCGACGAGATCGTTGGCACTGCGGCAATGGCCGATGCTCCATCGGCGGAGAAGGCGCTCGACGCAGCGTGGGCCGCCTTTCCTTCCTGGTCCGGCCTGGGCGCTCCGGAACGTGCCCGGCACCTCGTGAAACTGGCGGCCATCCTGCGCGACCGCAAGTACGAACTGTCCGCATGGGAGACCCTGGAGGCATCGAAGAACTGGCTGGAGGCGGAGGCCGACGTGGCCGAAGCGATCGACTTCTGCGAGTACTACGCGCGCCAGGCGGTCGAGATGGCGCAGCCTTTGCCGGTGTTCTCGTATCCCGGGGAGGAGAACGAGTCCCACCTGATTCCCATCGGCGCTGGTGTGGTCATTCCCCCGTGGAATTTCCCGCTGGCGATTCTCGCCGGCATGACCGCAGGTCCGGTTGCCGCAGGCAACACGGTCGTTGTGAAGCCGGCTTCGACCACCCCGGTCATCGCTGCCATGTTCATGCAGGCGGTGGAGGATGCCGGTTTCCCCCCCGGCGTCATCAACTACCTGCCCGGCGCCGGCAGTGAGGTCGGTGACTACCTCGTCGATCATCCGAAGACGCGCTTCATCAACTTCACCGGATCGATGGAGGTAGGCCTGCGCATTGGTGAGCACGCCGCCGTCGTCCGCGAAGGGCAGAAGTGGCTGAAGCGGGCCTACATGGAAATGGGCGGCAAAGATGCTCTCGTTGTCGATGAAACAGCAGACATCGATGCGGCCGCGGCCGCGGCCGTCGTCAGCGCGTTCGGGTTCCAGGGTCAGAAGTGCTCTGCCTTGTCACGTCTCATCCTCGTCGACGAGGTCTACGACGCCGTGCTCGAACGGGTCGTCGCCGCCACGGCAGCGCTCGAGGTGGGTCCGGCAGAAGACAACGCCAGGGTCAACGCCGTGATCAGTGCTGCACAGCACCGCAACATACTTGCCGACATTGATCGGGGTCGCAGCGAGGCCAAACTGTTGACCGGTGGGGACGCTCTCGAACTCGATGGCGGCTACTACCTGCAGCCGACCGTGTTCGCCGACGTCGACCCGGGCGCCTACATCGCCCAGCATGAGATCTTTGGACCGGTGCTCTCGGTATTGCGGGCAAGAGACTTCGATCATGCCGTCGAGATCTTCAACGGTACGCACTATGGCCTGACCGGCGGTCTGTATTCGTCGCGGCGCGATCGAATCGAGCGAGCCAGACGGGAGTTCCACGTCGGGAACCTGTACCTCAACAGGAAGATCACGGGGGCCCTGGTCGGTGTCCAGCCGTTTGGTGGGTTCAACATGTCCGGTTCGAACGCCAAGGCCGGTGGACCCGACTACCTTCGACTGTTCATGGAGATGAAGACGGTCGCCGAGCGCTGGCTGTAGGCGCGTTGCGGGGGTGCGATTCTCGCACCCCCGCCTCAACGATCTCAGGCCTCGGGTGTGGCCTCGTCGACGGTCTCTTCAACCGCAGCCTCGGCTTCGGATGGGGCGCCGCGGAGGTCATCGAACTTGTCTTCGACCTTGTCACGGACATCCTCTGCCACGTCTTTGGCCTTTTCGAGAGCCTCAGAGGCGGCCTCCTTGGCCTTGTCCATCATGGGGGCGGCCTTTTCGCCGAGGTCTCCGGCGGCCTCCTTGGCCTTGTCCATCATGGGGGCGGCCTTCTCGGCAGCCTCGGTCGCCTGCTCTTTCGCCTTTCCGAACCAGCTCTTGAGTGTGTCTCCGAATCCCATTCTGTCTCCTTTCAGGGTCGAGTTTGAGCATACGTGAAGGACGAGACCAATGCGCCGGAATCGTCGTAGAGGATTGCGACGTCGGCATCGTTGTTCCAGATCGGAACATCGGCGCACCAGTACAGATTGCTCGAGTTGCTCTGTCCACAACCGGTGTGAATGACGAGCGTCCTGCCGGCGGGAACCACGAAGCCGGAAGGGATCTCGAAACGATTCGTGGAGCTTGCATCTCTGAGGATCCAGTGCGACACGTCGACAGGGGATGTCGCATCGTTGCGGATCGTGACGCTCTCATCGTTGAGTGCCTGACCGTCCGGACCAGGGGGGTTGTAGTCGACGGCAGAGATCTGTACTGCGCTTGACGCAGGGCCACAGGCGGACGGGCCCCACATGCCCAACTGAGCCTTCTGTGCTCTCCGCATTGCGGCCTGGAGTTCGCTCTGATGAGCCGTGTTGGGCGTGTAGGGGCGGGCCAGGGCGAAGCCTCGTTCCACCAGCACGCGGTTGACGAACACGTCGTCTGCATACACATAGGCGAGCGCACGGCCGAATCGATCGGTCGGATCTGCATCGGGGACCAGCGTCAAGCTCTGTCCCTCGACCAGCTGGCGCAGCGCCAGTGTCGCTTCTGAGCCATAGCACTCGTCGTGTTCCGGAGCATTGATGCCGATCAACCGTACCGTCACCTCCCCGCCGGTTCGCGCCGCGACCAGGGTGTCGCCGTCGATCACGCGTACGACTCCGGCTTGCTCCGAAGTACAGGCTGTGAGCAGCAGAACCAGGATGGCGAGTGTCTTCTTCATACCTGCGGATGGTAAGAGTTCCAGGTGACAGTATCGTGACGGTATGCAGTACCGAGATGTTGGCGGCTACACGCTCGCCTTTCATGAGCGGGGCCGGGGCCCGCTCGCGCTCTTCGTTCATGGCTTTCCCCTCGATCACAGACTGTGGCTCGATCAACTGGAGGAGCTGAGCAGTGTGCGCCGATGCGTCGCACTTGACCTTCCCGGGTCCGGTCGTTCCGATCCGCTCCGGGGCGGGGTGCTCACCATGGCCGCCGTTGCCGATCTGCTGGCCGAGTTCATTGGAGATGATCAGGCAGACGTCGTTGCGCTCTCCATGGGCGGCTACGCGGCGCTCGCCCTCTGGGAACGGCACCCTGGAGTCGTCCGGACACTGTCTCTGCTCGATACGAGATCCGGCGCAGACAGTGACGAGGGCAGGGCCGGGAGAAGGAAGATGGCCGAGCAGGTTGCCGATCGGGGAGTGGGATCACTCGTGGAAGGGCTGATGTCCGCCCTCCTCGGTCCCGACGCGTCGGTGAACGTACGCGCCCGGCTGCGAGGCATGGTCGAGGCGACATCCCCGGAGACGGTGGTGGCAGTCCTCGAAGGCATGGCTCGTCGACCGGATCGAACCGACCTCCTGGCGACGGTGTCGGTCCCCACCATGGTCCTCGTGGGCCAAGAGGATCGGCTCACTCCGCCCGCGGTCGCTGAAGAAATGGCAGCACTCGTCCCAGGCTCGAAGCTCGTCCAGGTTCCGGGGGTCGGGCACCTGACGCCGATCGAGGCGCCGGAAGCGGTCAGCGCTGCGCTGCGATTGCTTTGGACCTGATCATGCGGAGATAGGATCACCGTACGTGAAGCATCTGCCGATCGACTGATGGGTTCCCTGCAGGACAAGACTTCGTGGTCCGTTCTGTGGACACGCGGCGAAGGCTGCGAGGCACTCGCCGAGATTCTCGGCGGGGAAGCCGCGGTCTTCGCAGAGGGGAACCTGCGCGACCAGTGCCTCGAGACAAGAGCCGACCTGGTCGTCCAGCGACGACTGACGTCGTTCGACCTCGTCGACTCCGTGGCATCGAATCACTTCGATGCGGCCCGGGTCACCTCCATCGTCGCTGCCATCGGTGGGGGACCTCACTCGCTGCTTGCCGGGTTGGTCGCAGAGCGCGTCGCCGTCTCGCTCCAGATACCGGGAAGTCTGGTATCAGCGAGCCGGGAACTGGCCGAGGATGCCGCGGTCAGAGAGAACCTGGACAGGATCGGCGAGCAGGTTCCGTCGCTCGACCGGCAGCTCCAGCGAGTGCTGAGCGCAGGTGAACTCCTTTCCACGCTGGATGATGGTGCTCTGCTCGTCCTCGGGGCCCCAGGCGGATCATGGCTTCAGCGGCAGTTCTTCGGACCTGGCCGGCAACTCATCCACGCTGCTCCGGGTGGCATCGTGGTCGTGCGCAGTTCGCCCCGCCGCTGCTTCCAGGAGGCGTTGCCGGTCGAACCGATCGCCCCTTGGCTGTCGGTGATGGACGCCGTACGACTGGGCGGCCCACCTGTGGTTCCGGTCGCCGCGCACGGAATGCTGGTCGGTCTCTTTCGGCCAGACGTCGGTCGAGAATCAACCGGCGACGCCACCGTTCAGGACGTGATGGAGGAACCTGTGTTTCTCGGAGCGGACGATCCCGTCGAGACGGCCGGCGACCTCCGATCGTTCTTCGGGGGCGCACCGATACCTGTTGTTGACAGCGATGGCCGCCTCATCGGCGCTCTTCCCGCTGCCCCTTGACCGTCAGGCCTGCTCGGCGGCCCGACCCACTTTGCGGGCGGCGATGTTCGCTGGTTCCCACACGCCGGAGAATGGCGGTGCATAGGACAGATCGACATACTCCAGTTCGTCAGCAGTCATTTCGGTCCACAGTGCGGTTGCGAACGTGTCGATTCGTTTCCCGGCACCGGGTCCACCGACGATCTGAGCACCGAGCAGCCGCCCTGAGCCTCGCTCGGCGATCGTGCGGACCCTCATGGGTCTGGATCCCGGCCAGTAGTGGGCTCCGGTGGAACTTCGCAGCATCGCCGCCACGGCGTCGAACCCGGCTCCTGTGGCCTCGGCTTTCGTCAGTCCAGTGCGGGAGATCTCGAAGTCGTGGACTTTCGTGATCGCGGTTCCGAGGACCCCAGGGAAGGCGACGTCGCCACCACCGATGTTGGTGCCGGCGATCCGTCCTTGCTTGTTGGCGACCGTACCGAGGTGGAAGTTGGCCGGCTTGCCGCTCACCCTGTGGGTGGCCTCTGCACAGTCCCCGGCGGCGTAGACGCCTTCGATCGACGTGCGCTGGTGGTCATCCACGGCGACCGCGCCGGTCGATCCCAGAGCGATACCGGACTGGGCGGCCAGGTCAGAGTTGGGGAGTGACCCCATGCCGAGGATGACGATGTCGGCCGGATATCGCTCGCCACCGGCTTCGACGGCGATGACATGCCCTCTGTCGCCGATGATCCGATCAACGGTCGTCGAGGTGTGCACATCGATCCCGAACTCTGCCACCTGCTGGTCGATGACTTCAGCCATCTCCGCGTCGATCGTGCGAGGAAGGAGATGAGGGGTCATCTCGAAGATCCGCACCGGAATGTCGAGGTTCTGCAGCGCTTCGGCAGCTTCGAGTCCGATGTAGCCTCCACCGACGACGACGCTGTGACGGGGACCCCGTTCCAGCTCGGTCCGCACCCGCTGGGCGTCGTCGAGAGTGCGAATCTGGTGCACACCGTCCATGTCGAGACCTTCGATCGACGCCGCGAGGAATCCACGGGAACCGGTCGCGTAGAGCAGCAGGTCGAACCCGTGGTGTTCGAGGGTTCCGGCGGGAGTGCGGACTGTGACCGTCCGGCCGGTCGTGTCAATGGCGATCACCTCGTGCTGGAGGCGCACGTCGATGTTCATGCCACCGAACTGCTCTGGCGTTCGCGCCTGCAGCTGACGTAGTTCCGCGATATCACCGCCAACGAAGTAGGGAACGCCACAGGCGGCGTAGCTCACCCACCCGGTGCGCTCGAAGACGATGATCTCGAGGTCCGGGTTCATGCGGCGCGCCTGGCTGGCTCCGGACATGCCGGCAGCGTCACCGCCGACGACGATCAACCGACTCACGACTTGCCTTTCTTGAGTTCTCTCAGCTCATCTCGCTGTCGGAGGCGACGCCGGCGTCGAAGTCGTACGATCACTCCGATCAGTTCGTCGATGACGACGGTGACCGCTGCGACGCCCAAGATCACAGAGATGAGCGGCGCCTCCAATTCCCAGAACAGCAGGTTTACCTTGACCGGCGCGGTGTTCTGCGCCGCCAGGATGGCAATGAAGGCGATGAGCAGGACACCGAAGAGAATCGCCCACGAGACACCGGTCCCGACATAGACCTTCTTCTCGGCGGGCTTGGGTTCGTCAGGATGCCTGACGTCAATCGGCTCTTTCTCCACCTGCTCAGTTGCCGGTGCTGTCTCTGTGGCGAACGCCGGCTCGGGCTCCGACGGCAGGGCCGTCTCCTCGTCCGGCTCGTTCTTCTTCTTCATAGGTCCTCCTGTGCGCAGAAGCCTAGGCCAGTCCGAACGCTCACCCTTCGGTATCTCCGCGTTCGCTGGCGGCGTCGGCTTCCACCGCGACCCGGTGGCCGTCCTCCACGTCGACGGTCCTCAGGATCGCGATGCCGACGATGAAGAACAGGACCAGGCTCAACACGGCGGGCCGGCTGCTCCCCGTGAGAGCCACCGCTCCAGCGAACACGACCGGACCCAGAATCGATGAGAATTTCGACATGACCGAGAAGAATCCGAAGAACTCGCCACTCTCGTAGGCAGGGGACATCCAAGCGTACAAACTGCGACTGAGCGCCTGACTCCCTCCCTGGACGACCGCAACCATCCACGCGAGGAACCAGAACTCGAAGACAGCTTCGAGGAAGAAGCCCCACACCGCGATGATTGCGTACGCGGTGATCGCCAAGATGATCGCCCGCTTCGTTGTCATTGCGTCGGCGGCTCTGGAGAACAGCGCCTTGCCAAACAGGGCCGAGAGGGCAAGTCCGAGGACTTCGATGACGAGGATGAGACCAAGGATCACTCCGAGGTTGCTGGTCCGCAACGGTGGGAGCACCCTGATCTCACCAACGGCCATCCGTCCGTTGGGCGTGGCCGGGTCGACCTTGAGCGTCAGCTCGTGGACTCCGGCGGTGCCGGGATCGATGATCACGGGGGTTCCGTAGCGAACCGTCGACGTCGTCGCGTCGATGGTGACCGCTTCTCCGTCCTCGACGACCGGGCTGCCGTCGACCCGGACATCCCAGCTTCCGAAGTCCGGGCCGGTGCTGTGGATGAGCTCCACCTGTTGTCCGTTGTAGGCGAACGTCACCGTCGAGGACGCGTCGGTCGCCTCCGCATAGGGGACGGGGTCCGAACCGGTCAGCACGAGGAGCTCGGCGAGTGCGGCGAGGAGCAGCGCAGCGATCCCGAGCAGGACCGGCCCGAGGACCGCCCAGAGGCTCAGGGCTGGGTTTCGCCTCCTCCTGATGGCCAGCGCCCAGGCTGCGGCCAGCGCGATGACTCCGACCAGCAGTGTGATCGGGACTGCGGTCTCTGCCGTTCTCGCCAGGCGCTGGGTCGCTTCACCCACAGTCTCGGCAGGGATCTCGGACCACGGGCCTGCGAGTGTGATGGCATCGACGCCGTAGGTGCCTTCGCCGACTGCGGCCCCCACGGAAGTGAAAGCCTGCGGGGCAGCACCGGTCGTGTTGGCCGGCAGGACGCGCGCTCCGATCGCTCCGACGAGGGGCAGAGCGATGATGTTGAAGACGACGAAAGCGAGGTAGATCGCCCTGTTGGCGTCCTTTCGACCGGGGATTCGGCCGAAGATGAGGCTGAACGGGATCCCGACGAACTGCACGAGCAGGATGGCCAGGATGAGTTCGGTGGTCTGGAACCCCAGTTCGGTGCCGTAGATCACCGCCACACTGATGATGGTGCCGATGCCGTCGTTGTAGATGAGGAACGCGATGAGGAAGCGGTACAGCTGGCGGTACTTCCTGAGGTTCTGAAAAGTCGCCCCCAGGCGTCTGAGGCTGGCAGTGGTGATCCCGGACGAACCGCGGTCGAGGACCGAGGCGGCGGGGGGTTCAGGGACGCGGCGGAACAGTGGAATGGAGAAGACCGCCCACCAGATGGCCACGGAGAGGAAGGAGAGACGAGCGCCGAGCTCCGATCCGATGACGAAGATCATGATCACGTTGACGGCGAGGAGGAGACCTCCACCGAGGTAGCCGATGGCGTAGCCCCGAGTCGACACAACATCCTGGTCTTCCGGGCGGGCAACGTGGGGCAGCAGGGCGTCGTAGAAGACGTTCGCACCGGCGAAGCCGACGCGACCAAGGATGAAGAAGACCGAGGCGAGCACCCAATCGCCGGTGGTGATCAGCACCAGGAGGCCCGTTCCCACGACGCCCATGCCGACGAAGATCGAGAGGAACCGCTTCTTGCCTCGCATCACGTCGGCAATCGTGCCGAGCACCGGCGAGAGGAAGGCGACGATGATCAGCGAGATGCTCAGCGTGGTTGTCCAGTATGCGGTTGCGACGGCAGCGCTGGGAAGTGTCGCCCCGGCGACCGAGCTGTAGTAGGCGGGGAGCACGGCCGCGAGGATCGTCGTGGCGAACGCCGAGTTTGCCCAGTCGTAGAGTGTCCAGGCCCGGATCCTGCGGTGGTACTCCTTCTCGGGGATCCCTTCGTACGCGGGAGTCAACGCTGCCATTCCCTCTCCTGTGCGGCCTGCGGGCAGGCTACCCGGTGGCGCGCGGCGATGCTGAGCGGCCGGCCTTTACGGGAGCACCGTTG
>CBEVHI010000036.1:0-13121 GCA_965549635.1 uncultured bacterium
ACCTTCATGCCGAAGCCGATCTTCGAGGACAACGGGTCGGGCATGCACACGCACCAGTCGCTGTGGACTGGCGGCAAGCCGTTGTTCTACGACGAGAGCGGGTACGCCGGTCTGTCCGACATGGGACGCTGGTACATCGGTGGCCTGCTGAAGCACGCCGCCGCCGTCCTGGCGTTCGCCGCACCGACGACCAACTCGTACCGCCGGCTGGTCCCGGGCTACGAAGCTCCGGTCAACCTCGTCTACAGCCAGCGGAACCGCTCGGCTGCGGTGCGAATCCCCCTGTATTCACAGAAGCCGGCAGCGAAGCGCCTCGAGTTCCGCTGCCCGGACAACACGGCCAACCCCTACCTGGCGTTTTCGGCGATGCTGATGGCCGGACTCGACGGGATCCAGAATCGGATCGAGCCGCCGGACCCGGTCGACAAGGACATCTATGACCTGCCGCCCGCGGAACTGAAGAACCTCCCGTCGGTTCCGGGTTCCCTGGAAGAGGCCCTGGCCGCCCTGGAGGCCGACCACGACTTCCTCCTCAGCGGCGAGGTGTTCAGCGAGGAACTCATCAGGACATGGGTCGAGTACAAGCGGTCCAACGAGATCGACGCGATGCGCCTGCGGCCACACCCGTACGAGTTCTACCTGTACTACGACATTTAGCCTGTCGGCCATGTGCGGTGTGTTGAGGCGGAGGACGCAGCCGGGGACGTCGAGGACCGGAGAGATGCGGCAATCGGCTGGTCTGCCCGTATCTGGTATTCGGTACTCCGTATCGCTGCCACAGTCGTCCCCACACCGCGGGGCGACCGATACGACTCGATGTCGCCTGATGCAGTGGCGAGAGCCATAGCACCCACCCCTCCGCGCTTCTACGACCTCGATACCAAGACACCAAATACGAAGTACAGCGAGCGAAGTGAGCATCTCTCCCCCCTCGAGCGAAGCGAGTCTGGGGGGAGTGCCCCGAAGGGGCGAGGGGGGTGGGCGAACCCGGAAGGGGGGAGTGCCCGGTAGCCTGTCGGCCATGTGCGGTCGCTTCGTTCAGGCACTCGAGATCGACGACTACGCCCGCTTCTTTCGGGTCGATCGGGTCGATGCCACCGTCACGCCCTCCTTCAACGTTGCCCCGACGGCCGAGATCCTCGGCGTCGTCGAGCGTGAGGAGACGCGGACGTTGCGGACGTTCTCGTGGGGGATGACGTCACCGCGTGCAGGCAGGGTCATCAACGCCAGGATCGAGACGGTCGCGACCAAGCCGATGTTTGCCGAGGCCTTCTCGACGCGTCGCTGTCTCGTCCCTGCCGACGGCTACTACGAGTGGCGCACCGATGGCAGGCAGAAACTGCCGCAGCACATTCGCCTGCAGGACGGACAGACGATCGGCTTTGCCGGGATCTGGTCGAGCCGGCGGCTTCCGTCCGGCGAACTGGAGTCGACCTGCGCGCTGGTGACTGCCGCGGCCTCGACCACGCTGCAGGCGATCCACGACCGGATGCCGGTGATGCTGGACCCGTCCGTGTGGGACGCGTGGCTCGACGTGGATCTGAGCGACGCAGAGTCGATCCTGGCATCGATGAGGACCGTGCCGGACGGGTGGATCGAGACCTACCCGGTCTCGACCATGGTGAATAGCGTTCGCAACGACGGCCCAGAGTGTGTCGTGCCGCTGCCTACGCTCTTCGGCTGAGGGCTAGGCAGGTGCGTTGGCAGCGCCGGCAAGGCTGTCGTAGACAGCGTTGAACTCGGCGACGGCGGCGTTGAACTCCTCGATGGCTGCCGCCCTGGCTTCACCGGTGTCAGAAGACTGCAGACCGTCGAGCGCAGCAACCGTCGCGGAGAGGATCTTCTTGGCGGCGGTCGAGAGGTCGGAGTGGAGACTGGCGAGATCGGCGTATCCGGCCGGCAGGGTTGTCGCCTCGACGCTGTCGGAGAACACCGTGGCAGCGTCGATCGCAGCCTGGAACGCCGTCTTGGTGTCCGTGTAGGTGGCGCCGGTGTCGGCCTTGTTGTTCCACTGATCGTTCGCGGCCAGAAGATCGGAGGTCAGGGCCTCCAGGTTGGTCTTCTTGTCTGCCATCTTGTCGAGATACGCCTGGACATCGTCAGGAATCGTGGTGGTCGTGGTGGTGGTGCTGCTGCCGCCCCCCGAAGAGGTCGTCGTTGTCGTCACCGCCTCGGTCGTGGTGGTTCCCTCGGGGACGGGGGCGGGAAGGCTGCTCACGAAGAAGTACGTGAAGCCGACCATTCCGATGATGATCAGCGGCAGAATCCAGCGTCCTGGTTTCGGGTCGGGATTACTCATCGCGGCTCAACGTTAGCGGACGTGGACCGGCATCCGCGAGCAAACCCCTTGTTTGGGTGCGCGCTCCGGCGTACGTTCGGCTTGCCCCCACCCGAAGGAGAAGTCGTGGACCTGCGGATCGAAGACGACGAGAACCTCGACGAGCAACTCGAGCACATCCCGTGGTCGGATCTCGTCGTGCAGCAGCACGACTTCCCCCGTTGGATCGCCTACGTCGCAGCTGGAGCGCTGGCGGCGGCAGCAATCGGCGTCGTCGTTGCCCGGTCGCTCCCGGCTCGTCCTTCCCCGGCTGCGAGTCCCGCTCCGATCGCGGTCTCGACGCCGCCGTCGATCCCCTCCACAGTGGTGACAACGGCTCCCCTGTACTCGGAGGCCGACCTGATGGCACTCGTGCCGGGCGCGCAAGAGCAGCTCGCCGCCGTGCGCGCGGAGTGGTTCGTTCGCGACTACTTCGGAACGGGAGGTCGCCCTGCAGAGGCTCTCGGTGTCCTGTCGGCGCTCCCCGATGGTGCCGTGCCGCCGACCGGTGGAGGGGAGGGTGTTTCGTACGTGGAGTGGGCGCGAACCGCCGCGGTGCAATCCGTCGGGGCGAACCTGTACGAGGCGACGGTGCTGTTCGGGATGCTCGGCGGACCCGACACGGCGTCACTGTCGAGACTCCCCGTCCACGCCGTTACGGTGGTGGTCGAGGTTGCCGGCGGGGACGCCACCGTGGTTGATCTGCCTTCCCCGGCTTCGGTTCCGGGGGGCGTTCGGGTTGCCGGCTGGCCCGTGGGTGACGATGAGCTTCCGAGAGCGCTCGTCGCCGTCGTCGACGAGGAGGCTCGCCTGTGGGGGAGCGACCCTGAGGTCGTTTCCGCGGTCGGAGCTCAGGGTGGCTGGCGAGTGGTCGTCACCGTCACCGACACCGCCGGCAATCGCTGGCCGCTGTCGTTGTGGCTCGACGACTCCGGCAGGATCGAGGCTCCTCCCTGGGCCGGTTAGCAAATCAGGAAGCCGACCGGCGGGAGCCCCCGGTCTACGATGCCCCCATGGACGTTCCCGCGGCGTCTCGCCGTCTCATGGAGTGGGCCGCCGAGCACGGATTCGGTGTGAACGTGCACGTCTTCCCCGAGGGGACGAAGACGGCCGTGGACGCCGCCACGGCCATCGGCTGTGAGGTCGCCGCGATCGTGAAGTCTCTCGTGTTCATCGTCGATGACGAGCCGGTGGTCGCCCTCGTGCCCGGTGATCTGCGTCTCGACGCAGAGGCGTTGGCCGTTGCTGCCGGGGGGACCGCCGCCCGTCGGGCATCGCTCGACGAGGCACGTTCGGCGACCGGGTTCGCTGCCGGGGGCACACCGCCATTCGGTCATGGCTGCCGCGTATTCGCGGACTTGCAGCTTCGCCGGCATGATCCTGTGTGGGCGGCGGCAGGAACTCCCACGACCGTGTTCCCGATCTCGATCGAGGATCTCGGTCGGACGTCGGCGGCCGCCTGGGCGCCGATCAGTTGCTGAGGGCGTCTACGCGCCGAAGTGCGCTTCTAGGATCTGCTGTGCCTGCCCGGCGACGGCAGCCCAGTCAGCATCGGGAGTCTTGGTCAGTGTTACGAAGTCGGCGGTCATGAACACGCTCGTCACTCCCGGGAGGGAGAGGAGGCTCTCCGCCATCGGGTCGTCGACCTCACGGCCGGCGACGAACGTCTTCGGACCTCCAACATCCCGTCCGACACCGAACTTGAGGGCGTTGGGATTTGGTGTTCCCTCGATAGTGATTGCCATACCCGGATGGTAGCCAACGCACTCGGGGTCGATGTCGGGGGTACGTTCACCGACTTCGCGTCCTGGGACGGACGAAGCCTGGTTACCGGGAAGACCTCGACGACTGCGGATCAGAGTGAAGGCGTCGTCGATGGTGCGGCTCGTCTTCTCGATGACGCCACGGATCTGCTGGTCCACGGGACCACCGTCGCCACCAACGCTCTGCTGGAACGCAAAGGCGCCAGAACCGCACTCATCACGTCGCCCGGCTTCTCCGACGTGATCGAGATCGGCCGTCAGGATCGACCGTCGCTTTATGACGCCTCCGTCGATCGGCCCACACCGCTGGTGCCCAGGTCGCGGCGATGCACCGCTGCGGCCGGGAATCTTGGCGAGGTGGAGGCGATCGCGGTAGCCCTGCTGCGCTCATACGAGGACGCCGCACAGGAGGCGCGCATCGGTGAAGAGATCGAGGGGCTCCTCCCGTCCGTGCCGGTGTCGCTGTCCAGTGCGGTCGCTCCCGAGTTCCGTGAGTTCGAACGCACCTCGACGACCGTTCTGAACGCGTACCTTGCACCGGTTGTCGGCCGCTACCTGCGCCATCTGCAGGACAGGGCCAGAGGAATCGCCCATGACATCCTGATCATGCGGTCTTCAGGGGGTTTGATGGATCTGCCGGCCGCGATCGATCTGCCCGTCTCGATTCTGCTCTCCGGGCCTGCCGGCGGCGTGGTGGCCGCTGCCGAGCTCGGCCGGACGCTGGGGCACCAAACGCTGATCTCCTTTGACATGGGCGGGACCTCCACCGACGTCTGCCGGATCGAGAACGGCCGTCCGGAGTCGGCCTACCGGCGGGATATCGAGGGCTACCCGTGCCTGATGCCGTCCGTAGCTGTCCACACGGTCGGTGCGGGGGGCGGGTCGATCGCCTGGGTGGACGCAGGCGGGGCGCTGCGTGTCGGCCCTCAATCTGCCGGTGCGGTCCCGGGTCCCGCTGCCTACGGTCGGGGTGGCACCGACGCGACGGTGAGCGATGCCGACCTGATCATCGGACGGCTCTCATCCCGGCTGGCAGAAGGGATGTCGCTGCGGTCGGATGCTGCCGAGCAGGCAGTGCAGCGGCTGGCAGCAACGCTGAGGATGGGCACGAGTGCTACCGCGCTCGGGATCGTCGAGATCGTCGAGGCGCACATGGAGCGAGCCGTGCGTGCCGTCAGCATCGAAGAAGGCTCCGACCCTCGGAACGCGGTACTGGTCGCCTTCGGAGGGGCCGGCGGGATGCACGCCACGGCTCTGGCGCGGCGCCTCGACATGCGGGGAGTGGTCGTCCCGCCGCACGCAGGGGTCTTCAGTGCCCTCGGGCTGCTCCTCAGTCCGCCCCGGGTCGACCTGTCTCGCTCGGTCGGGTCCGGCACCGTCGACGCGATCGCCGCTGAACTCGAAAGGGAGGCGATCCTTCGACTTCGACGCCAAACCGGTGGGGAGCCGGCAGACGTCGGGGCGTTCGTCGATGTGCGCTACCGGGGGCAGTCGCACGAAACCACGGTCCCCTACCGGAGCGGTGAGGGAAGGGCGACACTCGAGGACCGCTTCCACGAGGCGCATCGGACTCGCAACGGGTTTGCCAGGATCGGTGACCCGATCGAGGTGGTCACGGTTCGAGTGGTGGCTCTCGGCGCACCGGTCCTCGCATGGGAGGAACTCGGTGAGGTCGTCCCCGTGGGTGAAGCCGCCCGCGGGTCCCGAGACGTGCTCGGCACAGAAGGCGAGGTGCGAGCAGACGTGTGGTGGCGTCCGGCGCTCGGGCCTGGCGCCACGGTTGACGGCCCGGCGGTGATCGAGGAGCCCGAGGCAACCGTGTTCCTGGGCAGTGGGGAGCGGGCGGTCGTGCACCAAAGCGGAGCGCTGGAGGTGTCGTGGTAGATCCGATCACGCTCGAGGTTGCCCGCAATCAGCTGGCCTCCGTAGCCGACGAGATGGGACTCGTTCTACAGCGGACCGCCTACTCGCCGAACATCAAAGAGCGCGCCGACTGCTCGGCTGCGGTGTTCGTTCCATCAGGCGAGATGCTCGCCCAGGCGGAACACATCCCGGTTCATCTCGGCTCGATGCCCGCCTCGGTGGTAGCGGTGCTGGACGCCTTCGATGCCGAACCCGGCGTCCAGTACGCCGTCAACGATCCCTATCACGGCGGCACCCACCTCAACGACCTCACCCTGGTACGGCCGGTGTTCGTCGGGTCGACACTGGCCGGGTGGGTGGCCAACCGTGCTCACCATGCCGACGTGGGTGGTGAGGCGCCAGGCTCGATGCCGGCCCATGCCACGACGGTCGATCAGGAAGGTCATGTGGTCGCCCCGATCCTCGCGGTGCGTGATGGGGAGTGGCTCGATGAGTTCATCGACCCGTTCCTGGCCGCCACGCGCACCCCGGCGGAACGTCTTGGTGATCTGTCCGCACAACTCGGCGCCAACGAGGTCGGTGCGGTTCGCGTCGCCGGACTCGCCGAGGTCGAGGGCCTCGACCGATTCGCCGCCGTCAACGCCGGCCTGCTCGCCTACGGGGAACGGAGGATGCGGGCAGCGCTGGGCGGTCTTCCCGACGGGGAGTACCGCTTCGCCGACGTGATGGAGTGGGGCGAGGACGATCTGCCGATCCATGTCGCCGTGCGCATTGACGGTGCATCGCTGCTCGCCGACTTCACCGGCACGGCCCCCCAGGTCGCCGGCAACATCAATGCCGTCGAGGCGGTCACCCGCTCGTGCCTGTACTACGCGGTGCGAGTCGCCACCGACCCGACGATTCCCACCAACGGTGGCTGCTACCGGCCGCTGGAACTGGTCGCACCTGCGGGAACACTCGTGAATGCCGAGGCACCGGCTGCGGTCGCGGCCGGGAACGTCGAGACCAGCCAGCGCATCGCCGATGTGCTCCTTGGGGCCCTGGCTCAGGCGGCGCCCGGGCGGGTTCCTGCGGCGTCGCAGGGAACGATGAACAACATCCTCGCCGGCAACGACGACTTCGCCTACTACGAGACGCTCGGTGGCGGGCAGGGAGGAAGGCCCGACAAGGCGGGTATGTCTGGAGTCCACACCGGCATGACCAACACCAAGAACACGCCGATCGAGGCGCTCGAGGCCGCCTATCCGCTGAAGGTCATCACCACACACCTGCGACGAAACAGCGGAGGGGCCGGGCGATTCCCCGGCGGAGAAGGCATCGAGCGGGAGATCGAGTTTCGTGCCGATGCCACCGTGTCGTTGATGGGGGAGCGGCGTCGGGTTCCACCGTGGGGTCTCGCGGGGGGAGAGCCGGGAGCGGTCGGGGAGGACTGGCTGATCCGGTCCGGGAGGGAGCCTGAACGGCTCCCGGGAAAGGTCACCTTCGAGGTCCGGGCAGGCGACCGGCTGCGCGTGCTGACTCCCGGTGGGGGCGGCTGGGGGAAGGCGTAGGCAGTGTTGGCTCCGTCGGTCGGCACACTGTTCACCATCGCCACGTGATCCAGACGTCACCGACGTTGGTACCGGTCGGTCCGGTCATGAGAAGGTCACGTGTTGCCTGGAGGCACGGGTAGGCGTCGTTGTCGCCCAGCGCCGCGGCCGCGTCGAAGCCGAGGGCGCGTGCGCGAGCCACGGTCGATCCGTCGACGATCGCACCGGCCGCATCCGTCGGGCCGTCAACACCGTCGGTGGCGAACGCTGCGAAGAGCCGATCATTCCGGCCATCGATTGCCGTCGCCGCGGAGAGTGCCGCCTGCTGGTTCCTGCCACCTCGGCCGTGGCCGGTCACCGTC
Source organism: uncultured bacterium (assembly GCA_965549635.1). Taxonomy (GTDB): domain Bacteria; phylum Actinomycetota; class Acidimicrobiia; order Spongiisociales; family UBA4744; genus CBEVHI01. The sequence goes on from CBEVHI010000036.1 coordinate 7,835, forward strand.
ACGGTCGTCTCTCCAGCGAAGATCGTGATGCCGTGCCCGGCCTTGACGGCGAGGTCGCGAGCAACGGTCTGCGCGTCCCCGGTGAGTGTCGTGGTGGCGATCCGGGCGTCCACGCCGAGCCGTCCAGCGGCAAGGCGAACACCTTCTGCGGCCAGCGCTCCGTTGCCGACGACGAGAGCCAGTGAGTTGGTCGGGCGAGGCGCTTCGGGGATCTTTCCGAGCATGCCCGATTCGAGATGGCCGAGCACCGCTGCGGGCACCTTCGCGGTCAAACCCCGTGATTCGAGTACGGCGTACGCGTCGGCGAAGCTCGTTGGGTCGGGAACGGTGGGGCCAGAGGCGATGTCGGGGAGAGAGTCGCCAACGACGTCCGAGAGAATGAGCGTCGCAACCGTGGCCGGAGAGGCGGCGATCGCAAGATGCCCCTCTTTGAATGCGGAGAGATGTCTACGAACGGTGTTGACGTCCTGAATCGGCGCTCCGCTGAGGAGAAGCAGCTCGACGGTGGCCTGGAGGTCCTCGAGGTCGAGTCCCGAAACTGGCAGTTCCGCCAGGGCCGATCCGCCGCCCGAGACGAGGACCACGACGAGATCCCCCTCCTTGGACTCGGAGACCAGCGCAAGTGCCTTGGATGCGGCCTCCACGCTGATCGCGGTTGGAACCGGGTGGCCGGCGACGATCAACTCGACGCCATCCGGATGGTCCTCGTGATGGTCGGAGATGATCAAGCCCTGTCGTCGGGTGTTTCGAAACCGGGGCCAGGCCGCAGCGAACATCGCCGGTGCCGCCTTACCCAGTGCGATGACAGTTGTTCTGGTCGACGGTCCGATCGCGATCGACCTGTCACCGATGTGCACAGCCCCATGGTCATGAGTAATCGCCTGATCGACGATGCGTCTCGGATCGACCCTACGGAGACCCTCGCGCAGCATCTCCAGGATCGCGAGTCGATGCTGGGGGTCGTTGTCGATGACGGCGGTATCGAAAACACCGGGCACGGCTTGGAGGCTAACGCCGAGCACGGTACCGATGACGTCAGACGGGCTCGGTCAGCTGAGGGCGTCGAGAGCCTGGATCAGACGGAGGGCGTGCTCGCGGCGGGCGCCCAGGCCCATCATCCCGATCCGCCACGCCTTCCCGGCGAACTCGCCCAACCCGCCGCCGACTTCGATGTCGAATTCGTGCAGCAGAGCGGTGCGAAGGCCGTCATCGATACCCTTGGGCAGACGCACCGCGGTGAGCTGCGGCAGCCGGTAGCCGTCGGGGGCGATCAGTTCGAAACCCCGTTCGATCAGCGCGTTGCGCAGGAACCGGCCGGCGTCATGGTGGCGGGCCCACCGGGCATCCAGGCCCTCCTCGAGAACCAGTCGCAGTCCTTCGTGGAGTCCGTAGATCATCGAGATCGGAGCCGTGTGGTGATAGGCCCGGCGTTGCTCCCCGTCCTCCCAATAGGAGCGCAGCAGCCGGGCGTCCAGATACCAGGATTGGACGGGATCGGATCGGGTCTCCAGCTTCCACTCCGCGCGTGACGAAAACGTGATCGGGGCCAGCCCTGGCGGAACGCTGAGGCACTTCTGTGTCCCCGAGAAGCACACGTCGATCCCCCACGAGTCGACATCCACCTCAATCCCACCCAGGGAGGTCACCGCGTCGACGATCAGGATCGGATCGTCACCTATTGCGGCTCGCAGATCCTCGACGGGTTGGCGCATACCGGTGGAGGTCTCGGCGTGCACGATCGCCACCACCTTGGCTCCCCTGTGCTGAACGGCCTCGGCGATCTGGTCCGTCGGGACCGGCTTGCCCCAGTCCGCGTGGATCTCACTCACGACTCCACCCGCCCTGCGGGTCATTTCGGCGAGTCGCGCACCGAAGACCCCGGCGACGCCGACAACCACTCGATCCCCAGGTTCGACCATGTTCACGACGGCCGCTTCGGCGCCTGCCGAGCCGGTACCGGACACGGGGAACGTGAGCCGGTTCGTCGTCTGAAACACCTCGCGCAGCGCGATCGTCACCTCGTCCATGATCCGGATGAACTCCGGATCGAGGTGCCCGAGGACCGGCTTGGCCATTGCGGCGAGCACGGTTGGTTCCACTGGTGAGGGGCCGGGGCCCATGAGATATCTGCGGGGAGGTTGGATGCGCTCCATGGGGCAACGTTACCTCGGTACGATCCTGTCATGACGCTCGTCGCCGACCTTCAGGCGGCACTCGACGCGAAGCGAGTGCTCTCGGACCCGTTGCGCCTGCACATCTACGGGAAGGACTCCGGTATCCAGCGGGGCAACCCGACCGTCGTCGTTCTGCCGGAGACGACCGAAGAAGTGGTGAGCGTGATGCGCATTGCGGCCGATCATGGCCTGCCGGTCGTTCCCCGCGGTGCCGGTACGGGGCTGGCATCCGGAGCGATCGCGACCGACCCGGCGGTCATGGTGGCGCTCACCAGGATGAACAAGATCCTGGAGATCGACGCGACCGGCGCTACGGCGTGGGTCGAACCGGGAGTGGTCAACCTCGATCTGTCCAAACGGACCGAGTCGCTCGGGCTGCACTTCGCCCCCGATCCATCATCGCAATCCGTGTCGACGATCGGGGGGAACGTCGCCACCGGTGCCGGCGGCCCCCATTGTCTTGCCGAGGGCACGACCATCGACCACGTCCTGGCCGTCGAGATCGTCACGGGAGACGGCGACGTGGTCTTGGTCGGTTCGGCGGCGCCCGATCCGATCGGCCTCGACCTGCGAGCTGTTGTGGTCGGTTCGGAAGGAACGCTGGGGATCATCACCAAGGTTCTGGTCAAGCTGACCCCCAACCCGCTGGAGACGATGACGGTTCTCGCCGCCTTTGAACGGATCGAGCAAGCAGCGGCTGCGGTGTCGGCGATCATTGCAGACGGCATCGTTCCAGCAGCGCTGGAGATGATCGATCGTCAGATGCTCATCGCTCTCGAGAACTTTCTCCACGCCGGTCTGCCGGTGCAGGCAGGGGGCGTGCTCCTGGCCGACATCTCCGGCCACCCGGCATCCGTTGGAGAGGAGCTCGAAGCTGTCAGGAAGATCATGATTGACGAAGGGGCTTTCGACGTCGCCACCGCGACCGACGACGCACAGAGGGCCGAACTCTGGAGGGGAAGGAAGTCCGCTTTCGGAGCCGTCACCCAGATGGCGCCCGACTACTACCTCCAGGACACGTCGGTGCCACGCACGAAACTCGCCGAGGTCGTCGGGCAGGTGTACGAGGTCGCCCGCCGGCACGGACTCGCCATGATGAACGTCTTCCACGCCGGAGACGGCAACCTGCATCCGATGATCGCCTTCGACGCTTCGGAGCCGGGTGTGCTCGATCACGTCCATCAGGCATCGGAGGAGACGCTGGCTCTCTGCGTCGCTGCCGGGGGAACGCTGAGTGGAGAACACGGTATCGGCCTCGAGAAACGAGACCTCATGTCGATGATCTACACCGACGTCGACCTCGACGCGCAAGCCATCATCAAGGAGGCTTTCGACCCGGCCGACCGATGCAACCCTGGCAAAGTGCTCCCTGCAGGCTCACGGATGGTCGACGGATGACCTCGATTGCCGCCGTCCGTAGACAGCTTGGGAGCCTCATTGGTGACCCGGTACCGGGGGCGCCGGCGGGGGCGCTGGGTGTCGTACCGTCATCGGCGGAGGAGGTGGCTCTGGTCATGCGGGTGGCCTCCGGTGCCCGCATGCCGGTGCAGATCTGGGGCGGAGGCACCCACCAGGGATACGGCGCGTCGGTGCATCCGGTGCTCGTCGTGTCGACTCGCAACCTGCAGAACCTGGTGTGGAGTCCCGACGACCTGACCGTCACGGTCGGTGCGGGAGTTCGGGTCGCCGACCTGGAGGAGAGGCTCCGCACCGGTGCACAGACGGCAGTCCTTCCCGAGGATCCCGGTGAAGCCACGGTGGGCGGTGTCGTCGCCGCGGGCATCTCCGGCTATCGAGGACTCCGGTACGGCCCGACTCGTGACCGCGTTCTCGGAGCCACCTTGGTCACCGGGGACGGAAGGATCGTGCACGGCGGCGGTACCGTCGTCAAGAACGTGTCCGGCTATGACCTGCCCCGGCTCGTCGTCGGATCGTTCGGAAGGCTCGGCATCATCACCGAGGTCACGCTCAAGGTCTGGCCGCGGATGCAGGCGACCGCCACCGTGGCCGTCGAGCGAGCCGAAGAAGCTCTCGCGTCGACGTACCGTCCCCTTGCTGTGCTCGAGGCCGACGGCCAAGGGTCGGTCGTGCTGGGAGGCCACCCGGCGATGGTCGAAGCTCAAGTCGAGGCCCTGGGTGGCAATGCCGAGCAGGGAGAGGTGTGGCCGGCGCCGCTGGCGACCGCCGTCCGCTGCGAGGTGCGTGTCCCGGCCCGGGCTACGGCCGAGGCGATCGATCACGTGCCGGCAGGGTGGCGGTATAGGGCGCGCTTCGGAGTCGGCCTGGTGCGGATCGGCGCCGATGAAGCCGATGCCGGCACGCTCGGGGAGCTGCGGACGTGGGTCGAGTCGGTGGGTGGGCGACTCGTCGTCGCGGCGGCCCCGCCGAGCCTCGGGCTCGACCCGTGGGGTACCCCACCGGCCGGTGTGGAGATCCAGCGGCGTCTCATCGCGGGGTTCGATCCGGCCGGCATCTCCAATTCCGGCCGCCTGCCTGGAGGGGTGTGATGATCTGGACCAACCCGGAGGCCCCGACCGCATCCGAACTGTCCCAGTGCGTTGCCTGCGGACTCTGCCTGCCGGTGTGTCCCACGTACCGACTCACCTTCGATGAGACGGCGTCACCGCGGGGACGTCTGGCCGCCATGGCCGCCGTCGCCGACGGGACGCTGCCGATGGACGAGACGTTCGACGATGTGATCGGCTTCTGTCTGCAGTGCCGGGCGTGCGAGGTCGTGTGTCCGGCGCTCGTCCCGTTCGGGAAGATGCTCGAAGGAGCCAGGGCCGAGATCGACCGGCAAATGCCCTCGGTTGCCCGACGTGCCCGCTCCGTCGTGCTCGGACGGTGGGTCACGATGCCCGGTGCTATCCGGCTGGGTTTGCGCGCTGCCGACACCGCCAATCGAACCGGCCTCAGGCGTTGGATGCCCTCGATGCTCGATGGCCTGCGGCCGGCGGCTTCGAGTGACCTACGCGGGAGGGAGTTCCCATCGATCGGCGAGGAGCGAGGAGTGGCGGCACTGCTGCTCGGGTGTGTGATGGAGTCCGGATTCCCCCAGGTTCACGTCGCAACGATCGATGTGCTCCGGTATGCCGGCTACCGGGTGGTTGTGC
>CBEVHI010000037.1:0-12409 GCA_965549635.1 uncultured bacterium
TGTGAGATCCTCGTCGGCTGTCGGCTGTCGGCTGTCGGCTGTCGGCTGTCGGCTGATGACTACCGTGCCATCCATGGACACCGATCTACACAACAAGGGAGTACTGGTCACCGGCGGGGCAGGAGGCATCGGCCAGGCGGTCGTTCGGGCGTTCGCCGAGGAGGGTGCCAGGGTGGCGATTCACTACCGGACATCGCGCCACGCAGCCGAGGCCCTCGCCGAGGAGGTCGGCGGAGTCGCTCTGGGTGCCGACCTGCGTGTCGAGGAGGAGGCCGACGCTCTGGTGCCCCGGGCGGTGGACGCCCTCGGCCGACTCGACGTGTGCGTTGCCAACGCCGGCGTATGGCCGTCAGAGGATGCTCGCCTCTGGAATCTCTCCCTCGACAGATGGGAGGAGACGATCCGCTCCAATCTGACAGCGACCTTCCTCACCGTTCGAGCGTTCCTCAGACATGCTGAGACCACCCGGACGGGAAGCATCGTGATGGTCGGCTCCACCGCTGGAGTGTTCGGCGAAGCCGGACATGTGGACTACGCCGCTGCAAAAGGCGGCATCATGACCGGACTGCTGCTCAGCGCCAAGAACGAAGCGGCGGCGATCGGCGTCAGGGTCAATGCCGTCGCCCCAGGGTGGACCGTGACACCGATGACGACCGAGGCCCGCAAGGACCCAGCGTTGGAGCGGCGGGTGACGGCCACGATGGCGCTCAAGAAACTCGGGACACCTCAAGACGTGGCCGCGCAGATCGTTGCCCTTGCTTCCGACGAGGTTTCAGGTCATGTCACCGGGCAGGTGATCGTCGTGGCGGGAGGCATGGAAGGGCGCTTGTTGACCTAGTGGTGTGTCGCCCAAATGATTGCCGGGTCTCTCCGGCTCTCGACGCCCCTGGCTGCGTCCTCAGTCCTTGAAGCACCGCAGAGGGTGCGTCTTCGGTCTGTGTCCTTGCCAGATGACGCCGAGTCCTCGGAGACCCCCTGACACTGATTGAGCGACACGCCACTAGACGACCAGTTCGCCTTCGAGCCAGGTCGAGAGGACATTCGCTCGACGGAGGTCGTCCGGAGTGGCCTCGACCGGGTCGACGTCGAGGACCACGAAGTCGGCCGGGCTGTCCGGGCTCAGCGGGACCTGCTCTCCGAGGGCGTCGGCGGCGTCGTCGGTGAACAAGGAGAACGCCTGCTCTGCGGTCAGGGCTTCTTCCGGAGTGAAGCCGCCACGGTCCCGCGCAGCCGCGATCCCGACCAGGGGGTCGGGGGACTCGACAGGGGCATCAGAACCGCCTGCCAAACGGATGCCGTTTCTCGCCATGGTCGCGAATGGATAGGTCGAGGCTCCCCGCTTCGGTCCGAGGCGGGCCGCAAGCCACGGCCCGTCGGAGGGGACAAATGCGGGCTGGATGGAAGCGGTGACACCGAGGTCAGCCATACGGGCGAGGTCATCGTCGGAGAGCATCGATGCGTGCTCCATGCGGAGTCGCCTCGGGTCTGTCCCATCAGTAATGAGCGTCGAGAAGACATCGAGGACGTGGGAGGCGGCACGATCGCCGATGGCATGGATGGCAACCATCGCATCCAACTCGAGAGCTCGTCGGACGCGGGGCAACGTCTCGGTCGGTCTGAGGCGGAGGGTGCCGGTGCCGGGATGATCGGCGTAGGGGGAGTGGAGTGCTGCGGTGTGCCCACCGAGACTCCCATCGGCGAACTCCTTCGCCCCGGCGAATCGCAGCCGGGGACCACCGGCGTCGAGCCGGGATGCCGCCGCGGCGAGATCATCCGCAGTCGGTGCGATGACGAACGCGCCGATCCGAATCGGCAGGTCAGGCGCCACCCTCTTGAGCATCTCGCTCTCGTCCGATGGGGTCCAAAGGCCTCCAGTCAGGTCGACGATTCCGCCGAGCGAGGTGAGTCCGAGCCGGGCGAGAGAACGAAGTGTCTCGAGAAGGGCTGTCTCGTCGATCGGCGGTGGAGTCAGGTGTGAGGAGACGAGCCTGACGGCACTCTCTCTGAGCACGCCATTCGGGACATTGTCCGTGTCACGGTCGAAAGCTCCTCCAGGTGGATCGACCGTATCCGGACCGATCGCCGCCGCATCGAGGGCCGCCGTGTTCGCCACCGCAATGTGACCGCACACCCTGGCCAGAAGTACCGGACGGTCGGAAACCGCAGAGTCCAGATCCGCTCTCGTCGGCAGGCGTCGTTCGGACATGCGTTCCTCGTCGAGCCGGCTTGCCACCAGCGCAAAACCGGTGGCGAGCCGAGCATCGGCATCGGCGAGGAGCGTCAGCAGTGCGGTCATGTCCGAGACGCCGTCGAGAACGAGGCCGCCCCTCGATGAGGCGTATCCGACGGGATGGATGTGGGCATCGCGCAACCCGGGAGTGAGGGTACCGTCGAGACGCTTCTCGAGAATGCCGGGCCTGCGGAGGCGTTCCGCCCATCCCGTCTCGACGACGCTGCCGCGGTCGACGAGGACGGCGTTCCCGGCGATACCGCGAGCGGTACGGACACGATCCGCCGTGAACAGTCGCATCAGGTCGGGAACTCCCAGATGAGTTCGGACATCGGCTTTCTTCCGCCGTAGGAGCGAGAGGAGCGCGACATCCGCTCGGCGTCCGGATCTTCATATCCGAAGGCGATGGCGTAGCGGCACTCGTGACCATCGGGAAGACGGAGTGTGGTCCTGGCGCACTCGGTGTCATGGAGGGTGACCGGGCACGAACCTATGCCCAGCGCCGAGGCGGCCAGCATCATGTTCTGGGCGACCCGTCCGATGTCGAACGCGTACCCGTCAGGGAGGCGAATCAGCGCGATCCCGAGAGTGGCGTTGCGTAGCGGAACGGTGAAGTTCCCGCATGCGGACAGTGCATCGCGCTGTGCCTGGTCGCGCAGTGGAACGAACGCCCAGCGTTGCGTGTTCTTGGAGCTGCCAGTCCAACGGCCTGCTTCGAGGATCCTGTCGACGTCATCCTCAGGAATCGGATCTGTGGTGAACTGGCGGACCACCCTGAGGCCGGTGACCAGTGTGTAGGGAGTCTTCGTCATCGTGTTCCTCCTAGGTTTGCAGTGCAGCGTCGATCAGGTGCCGCCAGTCGGTCTGGAGGGCGCCATTCGAGGCAATGAAGACGGGGTCAGTCGGTGTTGAGGCGTCGCCTTCCCGATTGGTGACGTGACCTCCTGCCTCTCTGACCAGCAGGAGGCCGGCCGCAACATCCCATGGGGCCAGCCGCTGCTCCCAGAAAGCGTCGTATCTGCCTGCCGCCACCCAGGCAAGGTCGAGCGATGCGGTTCCCATGCGACGGAGACCCTGCACGCGGCCGAGGACCATTCCGAATGTGGACGTGTACTCGGTGCTGTGCTCGCGGCGATCGTACGGGAAGCCGGTGGCGGCAAGCGCACCGTCGAGTGTGCCCGTGGTCGACACGGCAAGGCGATGCTCACCCAGCCATGCTCCTCCACCTGCGGTGGCCCAGAATTCCTCTTCCCGGAAGACGTCCAGGACGACTCCAACCAACGGGTGATGTCCCTCGTAGAGGGCGATCGAGACGGCGACGTGAGGTATGCCGTGGACGAAGTTCACCGTGCCATCGAGGGGATCGACGATCCAGGTCCTCGTGGCGGCGGCGAGGCTTCTTCCTTGCTCTTCACCGAGCACTCCGTCGGCCGGTCGCTCCCGGGTGAGGAGCTCTCTGATGCGGGCTTCAGAGGCGCGATCGATCGAGGTCACCGGGTCGACATCTCCTTTGAACTCGACCGCGAGGTGTGGCTTCCGGGTGCGGATCACCTCCGCCCCTGTGCGTGCGGCGGCCAGCGCCAGGTCGAGATCGTTCACTCTCGGGACTCTAGAGGGAGCTGACAGCCGACAGCCGACAGCAGGAGTCGCTCTACCGATGATGTGCGCGGTACCGGGTACGAAATACGAGGTACCCGGTACCGCCGAGCGAAGCGAGGCCCTACAGGCTCTCGTACTCCTCGAGACCTGCCTCGATGGTGTCGATGGCTCGATCCAGCTCCTCGATCGTGGTGATGAGCGGCGGGATGAACCTGATGATGTTTCCGTCGGGTCCACAGGAGATGATGATCAATTCGTGGTCGAGTCCGTACCGGGCCAGGAAGCTCATGGCTTCGGCATCGGGTTCTCTGGTCTCGGGGTCCTTGACCAGCTCGACTCCGATCATGAGGCCCAACCCCCGGACGTCGCCGATGGTCGGATGATCGATCTGTGCCTTGCGGAAGCGTTCGAAGGCATGTGAGGAGAGCTCTCGAGCGTGAGGGAGCAGGCCTTCCATGACGGTCAGGCCGGCCACGGAGGCGGAACACGCCACCGGGTTTCCGCCAAACGTGGTCCCATGGGCTCCGACCGGCCAGCCGTTCATGACCTCCCGCGATGCCCCGTATGCTGACAGGGGCAGTCCATTGGCAATGCCCTTTCCGAGCACGATGATGTCGGGGGCGATGCCGTAGTGATCCGCGGCGAACCACTCCGCCGTGCGCCCGAAACCGGTCTGCACCTCATCGAAGACCAGCATGATGCCGTGTTCGTCGGCGAGGTCTCGCAACGCGGCCAAGAAGGGCTTCGGGGCTGGGTAGTAGCCGCCCTCTCCCTGCACGGGCTCGATGAGGAACGCGGCGATCGACTTGGGGAGCACCTCGTGCTTGAACATCCGCCGAAGCTCATCGAGGGACAGCTTGGTCGCTTCCTCCTCGGTCATTCCCCAGCGATACGGATGCGGAAACGGTGCGACCCACACCGAACCGAGGATCGGGTGATATCCGTCCCGGTACTTGGCATTGGATGTCGTGAAGGAAACTGACCCCATGGTTCGACCGTGGAATGCCCCACGAAAGACGATGACGCCTTGGCGCTTGGTGGTGTACTTGGCCAGCTTTACCCCGGCTTCGACGGCTTCGGCGCCGGAGTTGGCGAAACCGAACATTTCGATGCCGTCCGGGGTGATCTCGCGAAGCCTCTCCGCAGCGCGCACGATGGAGTCATACCGGAAGACGCAACCGGCGTGGGTCAGCTTGCCGATCTGCTCTTTGGCTGCGGCAACGACTGCCGGATGGCTATGCCCCAGGTTGACCGTTGCGGTACCGCAGGCGAAGTCGGCGTAGCGGTTGCCGTCGGTGTCGTAAACCCAGAGGCCCTCGGCGTGATCGGCATGGATGTCGGTGTCGAACGCGAGGACGGGAGCAACAGAGGCGGCGAATCTATCGAGAAACTCGTTCATTGGTGTTCCTTTCCAACTGAGGTAACGGGTCCGGTTACGGATCGCTACAAAGGAACGGCAAACAGCGCGGCCCTCGCCAGACGGGGGGTGTATGCACGGAAGTCCACGGCTGCCATGGACTCATTGTGCCACACGAAAGAGGCTGGTGCTTTGGCGGATCACACGACTGCCAGGATCTGGCCGTCAGCGTCGACTTGGGTCATGATGGAGGGATCCAGGCGATCTGATCGGGGGCGGCGATGTCGATGAGCAGCACCCCCCGTCCGCGCGTCGAGACTGCCCACATCTGTCCCTCGCTCTCGACGAGAAGCCATGAGCCGTCGGGAGAGAAACCGAGGGTCCTGCCAACAAAGCTGGCGGTGTAGCAGGCGACGATTCCGAGACACGTTCTCTGTCCGGGCCGGGGATCGGCCATGATCAGTGTGTGGAAACCGTCTTCTGCGGTCATCTCCACGGCGAACGTCTGACCGTCACCTGCCGAGACGATGCGTCCCGACGAAACGGGGGGGATCTCCGGCGGTGTGGTGATCAGCGAGAACGGGGTGGGGCTGGTGATGGGAGAGTTGGGAAGCACGGCGTCTCGCAGCAGCTCGGAATCACCAGGGATGAAGAACACGGCGGGTGTCCCTATCTGCGTCTTGGTGAGCACCAGCAGATCAGATCGGATCCCGACCGCGGCGAGGATGCGACGCGTTCCGGGTAGGTCCGAGGCCTCGACCAGCGTCGTCGACGTGTCTCCTCCGGCTGGGACGGTGACGATCGCGGAGGAATCGGAGATCGCAAACGGGATCGATCCGACGGCTCCGAGGGATGTGCCGGAGAGCACGGGCGTGAGGCCGTCCTCGTCGACGCGAAGGATTTGTCCTTGGTCGGTCTCCAGGAACGATCCCTCCGGGGTGAAGCCGGCGGCGACGACCGATTCGGCTCCGATCGGGAGGGAGCCGAGGGTCGCCTCGGTTGTGCCGGTCACATCGGCGGTGAGAACGTCGAGCGCCGGGAGTCCGAACGAGACCGTGCGCAGCAGTGGCGTCGAAGGGTCGATGGCGTAGCCCGAGTGAATCGATGTCGTCGTTCCTGCGTCCGGGGGGCCGATCAGGTGAAGGCCGTCGGGATCTCGCCGGAAGAGCACCGAGTCCCGCAGCTCGAAGAGCCGGCCACTGTCGACCAGCAGCGTGGGTGCCGGGACCAGCGCAGGGTCGTACACCTTGAGCCGATCTTCGGGATCGGCTGCTTGGACACTGATCCGGGAGTATCCATACTCCGCGCCGATCGGGTGGGCGTGTACTCCATCCGCGTCTGCCCAGTACAGAGCTGCGCCGTCTCCCGACCACGCGAACGAAGCGTCCGGTGTTGCGATCCACCATTGGCCGGTTCCCGCGGTTTCCAGCAGCCACAGGCCCAGGATGGCCGAGTCTACGTCCTCAATTCTCGCCTCCAAGGCGAGGTAGTCACCATCGGGACTGAAGGCTCCTTCGCCAATGTCCGTCACGACGACATTCCCCGGTAGGAGGTGAGACCCACCATCGATCCGAAGACCCTCGTCGTCTTGCGCTACGGCACCACGAGGACCGACCGCTATCAGCCGGCCGCGAACAGGCCCCTCGATGAGGATGCCTTCCACCGACCACACGTAGTAGGACTGTCCGGCCAGATCTATGCCGAGCCGTCCCGAGTCGGGCGACCAATGCAACGAAGCGGAGTCCGGAGAGATGCTGTAGGTCACCTTGTCGAGCTCTGTCTTCTCTCCGGTGATGGGGTCCCACACGGACGGGCGACCATCGAGGTCGACCGTCGCGAGCAGTCTCCCATCGGGCGACAGAGCGATGTCGAGGAGATCCGAAGGCCCCGGAATCGGAAGCGGAGTGTGGCCTCCGTCAGGGGAGACTCGCACGTAGGTGTCGTCGGTCACCGTCAGCAGCGATCCTCCGGGCATCACGTCGAGCGCCGGCTCCAGGAACGGGAAGGTGCCGGTGAGCGTCTCGGGAGGAGCATCGGAGCTGAGCAGCCCGAGCCAGGTGCCTTCGGCCGGCTGATACGGAGGACGGGTAGCCCCGGGCCGAGGAATCGTCGTGGTGGTCGTCGTGGTGACGGGAGGAGGTGTCGGCGCGGTGATGTGTTGGAACCCTGAGGGGATGGTCACGATCGACAGCAGCAGTCCGATCCCGACCACGGCCAGCGCGACCATCCAGGGCTTGATCTCGCGTCGCCTCGAGGGGGCCTCCGCCTCGACGGGGGGGAGATCTCCCTGCCAGTCCTGCTCTGTTCGATCACCAAGCGGGGAAGCGGCCGGCGGTTGGTCCGTCCACACGGCGCGCCCGCACGTCGGGCATTTCTCGCCGTCGACAGGCCGGTCGCAATAGAAGCAGTACCCCATCACCGACAGGGTACGGCACGGTTGACGCGTGTGCAGCACGCGGGAACACGACAGAGAGGGCCGGGGTTGACGGAACCATGCCGGGACCAACTCCCAATCCGCTCACCGTGGCCTGGTCGATCGCCAAGGCCAAGCGTGTGCGTCCTCCCGGTCCTTTCGGCACCGGGCAGGTGCGTCACGACGCGTTGCGTCCGATTCTCGAAGCCGTCGAGCGCGGGCGGACGGTCGCCCTCGTCGACCGGCGAGCAGATCTCGAGAAGTACCTCGATCAGCTTTGCTCCGTTGATCCAGATGGCCTGACGCGCGACGAGGCACTGGCGTTCTGGATCAACCTCTACAACGCGGGGTCGCTACGCGTCGCGGCGATAGCGGCCGAGAGAAGAGAGGACTCCGTTCTCAGGGTCCCCGGGGCATTCGACACTCCGTTCGCGGAAGTCTCGGGTGAGGCCCTCTCCCTCGACTCGATCGAGCACGGCAAGATCCGTAGGTTCGGCGATCCTCGCATCCATGGCGGCCTCGTGTGCGGGTCGGTCTCCTGTCCGACGCTCAGGCCCGAGCCATACGAGGGAGAGAAGATTGACGAGCAACTCGAAGATCAGATGAGGAGATTTCTGTCCGGCGGGGCAGCAATAGCCATGGGAGACGAACTCATGCTGTCTCGAGTGTTCCTCTGGTACGGAGGCGATTTCACACGACCGACGCGAATGCCAACGTGGCTACCCGCCCGCAGGCAGTCGCTGAGAACGGTCCTCACCCGATGGATGCACGATGAGCTGGCGCAGTGGGTCGGCGGTCGGAAACCCAAGCTCGCATTCCAGTCCTACGACTGGGGGCTGCGCTGCGCCGTCGGCTGACGTGCTCCTGCAAGGAACGCAGTCAGAGCCATGAACGCGGCGCCGATGTCGAACGGCAGCACGTAGCGCCACAGAGCGGAACCGTCGACGAGCCATCCCCCACCGGCCGAGAACCCCACGATCGAGAGGTATCTCCAGATTGACCAGACGCATGCGATGGACAAGAGGACGCCGGCGGTGACTGCGAGAGGTCTTCCCCACTTCCAGTTCACACCGATGATCAGGGCAGCGGTCGACCAGGCGATGTCCAAGGCAGACAGGAGTTGCAGGAACTGAAGGGAAGGCTTCAGGCCAAGCGCCGCCGAAGACGCCAGGGTGATCAGTGCAACCACACCGGTGACGAGCGCGACGACCGAGGCCCCGGCGCCCAGGCGACGAGCGGTGGGTTTCCAGTCGGTGAACCATCGGTCGTTGACGAGTTCGACGAGGTGGAGCGTGACGCCGAGGCCAAACGTGACGATGAGAGAGAGCTGGATGATGACAAGGGGAACGAGGGATGTGGTTCGCACGGCCAGACCGACGGCGGCCATCGCAAGGCCGGGAATGAGCCAGCGCACACTTCGGATGAGAGCGCGTTCGAGCGGTGTCACGGCTTGCGCTCGAAGTGGACGTGGCGCTCATCTGCCGGGCGATGGTGCGGATCGTCATGGAGTGGCTCACCGACGACCGGCATGGCATGTCCGTAGGCGTCGCCGAGGTGCTCCGGAGAGAGGACTTCGGCGGGTGTTCCGGTCGCCACGACGCGTCCTGCGAGGAGGATCACCTGATCGGCCATCCGCGCCTCTTCGAGCGAGTGCGTCGTTCCGATGACGGTCGTGCCGGACTCGATCTCTGCTGCGATCACCTCCAGGATGTACTGGCGGGAAACGAGATCGAGACCGGTGATCGGCTCGTCCAGCAAGAGCAGCGCTGCTTCCTGGGCGAGACCTTGGGCGACGAACACCCGCTGACGCTGGCCGCCGGAGAGCTCCGAGAGGTGGCGGTCTGCGAGATCTTCGATCCCGAGGCGTCCCATGGCCTGTTCACACACTCGTCGATCTTTGGGACGGAAACGGTGGAAGAGACCGAGACGTGCGTACCTGCCCATTCCGACGGCTTCACGGACAGTGATCGGCGTGATGTCGTTCAACTTCGTCGACTGCAGAACATATGCGACGCCCGCAGGCCCCAGGGGAGGGACGTCGAGATGTCCTGCTGCGGGTCGGACCAGACCCGCGATGGCATTGAGCAGTGTGGACTTGCCCGCACCGTTGGGTCCGATGATCGCGCTGAGCGATCCGGCAGAAATCGTGAAGGTCGAAGCGGACAGCACGGTGCGGTCCCCGTAGGCGAGTTCGAGGTCCCTGGCCCGGATCAGCGGCTCTGCGAGCATGTGCTGCAAACTCCCTCCAACTCGAGGCGGTGGCTGGAGATCGTGTAGTGACCTGCGGTCGCAACGGCGTCAATCAGCTCCGAGATCGATCGTTCGAGGTCTCCGGGGATGGCGACGTCTTCCGTCCGCCCGCACTCGATGCACACGAAGTGGTGATGGTGGTCACCGGTGACCCACTCGGCCAGCTCGAAGCGGGCAACGCCTTCGGCGTCGCGATACTTCGCAACGACTCCGGTGGCTTCCAGGGAAGCAAGCGTTCGATACAGCGAGGAGAGGGGGACCTCTCGAGACATTGCCTTGTCCAGCTGTGCGGCCGAGACAGGACCAGCCGTGCCGGTCAGCGCCTCGAGTACGAGCCGTCGAGCCTTGGTGAGGCGGAGGTTCTCGTCGGCGAGGAGCTGTGTGGCGCGATCGATGAGGCTTGCGTGCATGGAGCAAAATGATACCATTTCAGCATGCGAATGAGAATCGTTCTCACAATCACTCTGCTCCTCTCTGGAGCTTGCAGCGGTCCGGTCGCCGGCGGACGGCCGACGGTCGTGGCGACGACCACGATTCTCGGAGATGTCGTCAGCGAGATCGTCGGCGACGAACTGGACGTCGAGGTGCTCATGCCGGTCGGAGTTGACCCGCACGACTTCAGTGCCTCCGCCCGCCAAGTCGCCCAGATGGAGTCCGCCGTGCTCGTGGTTGCCAACGGACTCGGCCTCGAAGAAGGCCTCACCGCGGTGCTCGGAGCGGTCGAGAGCGACGGCGTGCCTATCGTCCGCGCCGGCGAGGTGGCAGAGCCCCGAGTGCTGGAGAACGGAGCCGCGGATCCCCACTTCTGGCTGGACCCGGAGCGAATGATTGGTGCCGTAGGAGCGATCGCAGACGCGCTCGCGCAGGTCGATGACAGGCTGTCGCCGGCCGAGTGGGCGAGTCGAGGAGACTCCTACGCGAGCAGGATCCAAGAGACCGAAGCACAAATGAAGCGCAGCTTCGACCAGATCTCGCCGAACCGCCGCAAACTCGTGACCTCCCACATGGCCTTTGGCTACCTGGCAGACCGGTTCGGATTCGACGTCATCGGCGTGGTCGTTCCCGGAGGCGGCACACTCGGCGAAGCGAGCGCCGCCGCTCTCGGCGATCTGGCCGCCGTGGTGTTGCAGGAGGACGTCCCGGTGGTCTTCGCTGAGACGACCGTTTCGCCACGGCTGGCCGAGACACTCGCTGCCGAGGCTGGTCGAGACGTACGGGTCGTTACGCTGTATACGGGTTCTCTCGGGGCGCCCGGATCGGGAGCGGACACGTACCTCGGTCTTCTCCTCACCGATGCGCAGCGGGTTGCCGACGCCTTGAAGAAGGGGTAGCAGCGATGTCGTCGACGGTGTAAGCATGGATTGGCTCGTCGATCCGTTCCGGCTCGAGTTCATGCAGCGGGCACTCCTTGCCGGCTTCCTGGTGGCGGCGGTCACATCCGTTGTCGGAACCTGGGTGGTCCTGCGGGGGTTGAGCTTCATGGGTGATGCACTGGCCCACGGAGTGCTCCCCGGAATCGCCCTGGCTGTATTGATCGGGTTCAGTCAGTTGCTCGGCGCCGTCATCTCCGCCCTGGTCATGGTGTGGGGGATCGGCGCCATTCACCGGAGAGCAAAACTGTCCGAGGACACCGGTATCGGCCTGCTGTTCGTGGGGATGCTGGCCCTGGGTGTCGTGATCATCTCCCGGACGTCGTCCTACGCCGGAAGCCTGACCGGGATCCTGTTCGGAGACGCTCTCGGTGTTACGACGGGAGACCTGTGGGTGCTTGCCGTCGGGCTTGTCGTGACACTCGTGACGGCCGCCGTGTTCTACCGGCCCTTTCTCGCTCTCTCGTTCAACGAGGACAAGGCGGCGCTGCTGGGGATGCGGCCTCGTCTTGCCCACGCCGTCATGCTCGCACTCGTCACGTTGGCGGTGGTCGTCGCTTTCCGTACGGTCGGCACGCTGCTCGTCTTCGGACTGCTGATCGCGCCTCCGGCGACCGCCACGCTCATTGCGAGGCGAGTGCCGACGATGATGATGACGGCGGTCGGTCTCGGCGCCCTGTCGGTCGTCGGCGGCCTCCTCACCAGCTACTACGCCAATACCGCTGCAGGCGCAACGATGGCAGGGCTATCCGTCGCCCTGTTCTTCTTCGTGCTGCTGGTGAGGGACGTTGCCGGTCATGGTTGAGATGTTTCTCGAACCCCCTACCATCATCGAGCATGGCCAGGCATAGGGACACGATCAAGCGACCCGAAGTCGTCAAGGCGCTGACGACTGCCGGCGTCGTGCTCGGCGTCGCCCTGCTGGGTTTGATCGCCGCATCCGGAGTACGAGCGTTCCTGGCGTATCAAAGCGTGGAGCGAGAACCGTTCGCCCAGGCAGCCGAAGTCCGACAGGAGATCGCCGGGATGACCGAGCAGCAGCGTACGGAGATCCGTCAGGAGCTGTCTGCACACCAACCCACCCCCTTGTTCGACCGGGATCTCATGGAGATCGAGACGGCTCGGCGCAACGGTCGCGAGCCGTACATCACTCCTTTGGATATCCCCACGGCCACAAGCCCCGCTCTGCC
>CBEVHI010000038.1:0-12046 GCA_965549635.1 uncultured bacterium
CAGCCCGGTCTGTCACACTCGACACCCAACGCGTCGAGAACTGGTGTCACGCCCTGCCGAGCTCGCTCATGAACCACTGTCAGGCTCTCCCCGCGGCCAGAGCTTCCATCCGGATGGATTGTCGTGTTGGTAGATTGGGTTCATGAAGATTGGTGAACTGTCTCGAAGAACGGGCGCAACCACCAAGACGATCCGGTACTACGAGGAGATCCGCCTGCTCCCCTCCCCGCCTCGTGAGGCCAACGGGTACCGTTCGTATGACGAGGAAGCGGTCGACCGACTGCTGTTCATTCGCGATGCCCAGGCGACCGGGCTCACTCTGGCCGAGGTCGCATCCATCCTCGAACTCCGCGGGCAGGGAGAGTCCACCTGCAGCCATGTGATCGAACTGATCGAGCGGCATCTCCATGACCTCGACGAACACATCAAATCACTCAGGCGGACGAGGAAGAAGCTTGCCGCAATGGCGGAGCGTGCGCGCGGGCTGGATCCCTCCACATGCACGGACCCCAACCGCTGCCAAACCATCTCCCACGAGGCGGACGGCACGCAAGCTCAGACGGCCCGCCACGTTCACCTTCGTCCGGCGCCTCACCGTCACGGCTCCTCGAAGGCGTAGCTCTGCCTCGCCGAGCAGGAACTCCTCCCACTGAAGAGAGGCCGGGAGGAAGGGACTTCCGGGTTCCGAGATCGGCGCCTGTGTGAAGGACGGCGCCGGAAAGCGAGGGCCTCAGGGGTCTCCTCACTACTTCGATGGCGCCCGACAGCCTCGCCGGGACCCTATCCTTCGGGCCGTTCGTGACGGCTTGTTTTCTCGCGCATTCTCTCGTGAGATATCTTGCAGTCCCGGGCCTGTAGCTCAGTTGGCAGAGCAGGGGACTTTTAATCCCAAGGTCGAGGGTTCGATTCCCTCCGGGCCCACCCAGTCGAACCGGGATCCTTATCCCACTCCTAACTCCCCGAAGAGGATCTCATAGCCCTCCTGGCTCAATCATGGCCTCAGGCAATCCCAGGAGGAAACCCATGTTCAAGCGCATCTCGGTGATCAGTTCAGTCGCACTCGCGGTGCTACTCGTCGCAGGCCTGGCCTACGGGGCAGTAGCGCCCGCGTCCCAGGCCGGCGCCACGTCTCCCGATGTCGTCGCTGACAACTCGAGCCCGTCGGACGACCCGACCGCCGACGACACGAGCCGGACCGTCAGCAAAGACGACCCGTCGGATGACTCTCGAGAGTCCACAGCGACCACCACCACCGTCGCGGCCGTATCCGCAGACGACACGTCGGCGACCGACCCGACGCCGACCGGCGGCATCTACCCGGTCGACGAGGCCGGTACCGTCGAGATCGCCGTCGGAGCGGCAGGGCTCGAACTGATCACGGCCACCCCGAACGAGGGATTCGAGATCTCTCGCACCAGGACGGAACCCGACAACATCAATGTGAAGTTCCGTGCCGGATCACTCGAAGTGGAGTTCGAGGCCGAACTAGAGGACGGGGCGCTCACCGTGAAGGTGACCCGCGAAGCCGTAGACGAATCGGACGACGACCACTCAAGCGATGATCCAAGCGAGGACGACTCCTCCACCAAAGCGGAAGCGTCACCAAACGCCGACATGACGAAAACGTTCGAAGCGGGTTCGGCCGGCACGGTCACGATCAGTATCGCCGCCGGTGTGTTGACCCTCGATGGCACCACGGAGAACGACGGCTGGTCGATCACCAAGACTCGTACGCAATCAGACGAGATCAAAGTCGAGTTCTCCAACGGAACTGATGAGGTCGAGTTCGAGGCCGAACTTCACAACGGTCAGCTCGAGACGAAGACCGAAACCAAGTCCAGTGACGACGACTCGTCATCGGACAACACGTAACACCGCAGCCCTCCAGCAAAGAGAGCGGGCCTGCCGGCCCGCTCTCTTGTTACTTGGTCCGGAACCCGCCCAACTCGTTGATCAGCACCCAGCTGACCACCGCGCCGATCGTGATCACCTCGGTCGGATAGGCGCTCTGAACGACGCCGGCCGACCCCCGCTGGGCCCTTCCTGCCCTGGCCTGGCGCATCGCCTGGAATCGCTGTTGCCAGAGCGCGAAGTTGGCCGGTCGCAGATCGACCCAGCCTTTGGCGGCCCAGCGGTTCATGGCATCGGGATCGAGCGCGATCACCGTCTCTCCCGCGACCTCCGGAATCCGAATCCGGGGTCCCCTTATCAAGGCATCCCCATCTCTGGTGATGATCGGAAGTCCGAGCGAAGTGATCGTGTCCTGCAGGCCGGCCCGGTCTCCCAGCAGCTTCGTCGTCGCCGTGGCGATCTCATCCGGTGTCGCGCCCAGAACCGCAGGAAGGGTCCCGTAGACGAGCTTGAGCAGTTCGGCCTCCCACAGCAGCTTCGACAGCTCTGGTGGGCCCAGCTGGCCAAGAGCGACGCTGTGGGTGTCGGTCTCCTCCTCCAGTTGCCTCAGTCTCACCAGTGCGTCCTCGCGCAGCACGCCGGCCCGGTAGCTGGGATCGACAACAGAAGAGTCCATGGCTGCGATCACGTCCCGACCCGTGTTGTCACCGATGATCTCCTGCAGACAGATCTGGGCGACCTCCTCCGGAGTGACGAACTCCATCTGCCGCAACGCGGTGATGGCTTCGAACTCGCCCTTGGTGAACACCCCGTTTTCTCCCGTTCCAACCACAGGAAGCTGTAGGTCGGGTCCCCGGTCGAACTCGTCGGGATCCACAACGAGTGCGAGATGGGTGTCCAGTGGCTCCGTTCGCGCCGCATATCGCCGCACGGGCTCGCCGCGCTCGTAGATCGTGCGGTACTCGATATCCGCGTAGCCGATCATGGCGGCGGGCTTGATCTCCTTGACGATCGGACCTCCGGCGGTGCGAGCCATCAGAAACAGCAGGCCGGTGTGAGCGAACGCAACCGACGCTTTCGTCATGAGTTTGGCCGACGGGCGGTCCTCCGAGTGGGTGTAGGGGACGTTCAGTCCCATGCCTCCCGTTCCGGTGGTGCCGATCTTCAGGTAGAGGCGGGTGCGAGCGTCCCGCATTGCCCGGTCGAGAATCATCACGTGGCGGATCAGCTGCGGTACCGCCTGGGAGAGGATCAGCGCCTCGACATCGTGGGCAACGACGTCAGGAGACGTCGCGGCGTCGACCTGCAGGCGGTCCACGCTGCGCTTGGCGAGCTTCGCTGTCGTGTAGACATCCTGATAGGAGATCGCGGTCGCGGTGTTGATCGCGTCGACCACAACGTCAGGACGGTGGCGGTCGATCAGATGGGCGAGCTGAGAACGCTGGTAGGCCTCGTCGATCGGCCCGAGAAGGTCATCGAAGATGCCTTCCCTGGCGTCTTCGTCCTCGAGGAGGTCTCGCCGGGACCGCTGCGCGAACTCCTCCCTGGCGAAAATGTCCCCCCACTCACCAACGAACTCCGTCTCGCCCTCCGGGAAGAGGGCCCGAAGGTCCTCGACGGCCTGCTCGACACCCTCTTCGTAGAGCGAGACGAGGACGATACGATCGGGGCTGAGTTCGGAGGCGATCCGGTGTGCAACCTGAAAGCCGACGAGACCGGCCCCGCCGAGAATCATGAACGTTCGGTCCTCCAACGACAGCCCTCCGCTCGACGAGATACGTTCAGGCTACCCGGACTCGCGAACAGGAAAGCCGCTCCCGGTCAACCGGGAAGCAACGCCGCAGCGAAACCGACGACGGTTCCGGCCGCCGCAGCGACCGCCGATTCGAGCATGGCCCCTCCGGTCGACAGCAGCGACGGTCCTGCCAGCGCTCCCCCGGCAGCGAGCAGGCCGGCAAGTGCGAACGTTCCCAAGCCTGCCAGCACCGCGATGCCGAATAGCACCCGGGTGGACTTCCCCCCGGCGTTGCGATACGCGAACGGGACCGCAGCTGCGATCAGCAACGGAGCCAGGTGGTAGGTCGTGGTCGGGGACCTGAAGGCGAGCAGCGCCCACAGACCGGCGAGGACGAGCGGAAACAACAGAACCTTGAAGATCTTCACGCATCACACCAACAGCCCGGGCCCGCCTCGTATTTCGAGATCGAACCGATTGAGCTTCCGGGAGTCCGGCAGCCGCACCGAGTCCTCTCTCGGTCAAACCTGATAAGGGCAATCGACACCCGGCCTTCTAAGCTTTTCCTATGCCAACGGCTCTCAACCCAACCCAACGCAGCCTCGACATCGACCGACTCAAGACCGAGACGTTCGACGTCCTCATCATCGGCGCCGGAATCACCGGTACCGGTGCCGCGCTCGATGCAGCTTCCCGCGGCCTTTCGGTCGGCCTGATCGAGCAGCGCGACCTGGCATCCGGCACATCCAGCAGGTCCAGCAAGCTCATCCACGGCGGCCTCCGCTACCTGGAGCAGCTCAAGTTCCGCCTCGTGTGGGAAGCGCTCCATGAACGAGGGCTCCTCCTCGATCGCATCGCTCCCCACCTCGTCCGACCGGTGTCGTTCCTCTACCCACTCACGCATCGGGTGTGGGAACGGCTCTACGTCGGAGCCGGCGTCACGATGTACGACCTGTTTGCGCGCGCCGGCATCAACCCACTCCCGATACATCGGCAGCTGTCCCGCCGGCGGGCGGTCGAGCTGTTCCCCTCCCTGCGCAGAGACAGCCTGGTTGGAGCGATCCGCTACTGGGACGCACAGGAGGACGATGCCCGCTTCGTGATGATGGTTGCGCGAACCGCGGCCGGCATGGGCGCGGCGATCACACCCAGCGTCGCCGCCACCGGGCTCCTGCGCGACGGCGATCGCGTCGTCGGCGTCCAGGCCCGCTGTCTGGAGTGCGGGGAGAGTTTCCCGGTTGCCGCTCGAACGGTGATCAACGCCACCGGGGTCTGGACCGACCGGATCCAGGACCTCGCCGGAGCCGGAACGATCCACGTACGGGCATCAAAGGGCATCCACCTGGTCGTGCCGAGAGATCGGATCCGCGGCGAGGTCGGCCTGATCACGAAGACGGAGAAGAGCGTCCTCTTCGTGATTCCGTGGGATCGGCACTGGATCATCGGTACGACCGACACCGACTGGGAGCTCGACCTCAGCCACCCCGCCGCTTCCAGCACCGACATCGACTACCTCCTCGGCCATGTCAACAAGATCATCGACCCTCCACTGACCCGCGACGATGTGGAAGGAGTCTTCGCCGGCCTCCGTCCCCTTCTCTACGGCGAGTCGGACTCAACCTCCAAGCTGAGCAGAGAGCACGCGGTCACCGAAGTCGTTCCCGGTCTGATCACCGTCGCCGGCGGCAAGTACACGACCTACCGGGTGATGGCCGAAGATGCCGTCGATGCGGCAGCTGCGAGCCTCGGAACCGACGTTCGCCCCTCCGAGACCCGCGACCTGCCCCTGGTCGGCGCAGACGACTACCGGACTCTCTGGGAGGACAGGGAACGGATCGCCACCGAGTGGGAGCTGCCCGTCGAAACCGTCGAGCATCTGCTCCACCGGTACGGATCACTCATCTTCGAGCTGTTCGCGCTCATCACCGACGATCCGGCCCTCGCCGAGGTGCTCTCCGGCGGCTACCTGAAGGCGGAGATCGTCTACGCGGCCTCACATGAGGGCGCGCTGCACCTCGACGATGTGCTCACTCGACGGACGCGGATATCGGTGGAGACGAAGGACAGGGGCGCCAACGTAGCCGAGGAAGCCGCCCGTCTGATCGGCGACGTGCTCGGATGGGACGAGGCGACGCGACAACGAGAGGTGACGTACTACCTGTCCAGGGTCGAAGCCGAACGGGACTCGCAACGTCAACCGGACGATCGCACCGCAGACGCGGTCCGTCTCGGCGCACCGGACATCCGCAGATCCCCATGAGATACCATGCCCCCACAATCCGGGAAGGCAGAAACTCATGGCAGTCCGCTCGCGAGTCACCGGCGTAGGCAGCTACGTCCCCCCCAAGGTCGTCACCAACGACGACCTGACCCAACTCATGGACACCTCCGACGAGTGGATCATCCAGCGCACCGGCATCAAGCAGCGCCACTGGGTGGAAGGCGGGACGTCCACCTCTGACCTCGCTCTAGAAGCTTCGAAGCTGGCCCTTGCCTCAGCGGGCGTCGCTGCGAGTGACCTCGACATGCTGTTCTTTGCGACGATCAGCCCCGACCACTACTTCCCCGGCACGGGCGTGTTCCTGCAGCGCAAACTCGGCGTCCCCGGCATCCCCGCCATCGACGTGCGCCAGCAGTGCACCGGGTTCATCTACGGCACCTCCATGGCGGACCAGTACATCCGCACCGGAGCGGCGCAACGGGCGCTCGTCGTGGGCGCGGAGATCCACTCCAAGGGTCTGGACATCAGCACTGAGGGCAGAGACGTCTCAGTGCTCTTCGGGGACGGCGCAGGGGCGATCGTCATGGAAGCGACCGACGTGCAAGACCCCAACGTCGACCCCCACATCTTCTCGACGCATCTTCACGCCGACGGCACGCACGCAGAAGAGCTGTGGGTCGAAGCACCCGGAATGGCCGTCGGAGATCACATGGTCACTCGCGAGATCATCGATGAGAAACAGATCTACCCGAAGATGAACGGCCGCAAGGTCTACGTCCACGCGATCAAGCGCATGCCGGAGGCGATCATGGAGACCGTCGAAGCCAACGGTTTCGCTCTCGAGGACGTCGACCTGTTCGTGTTCCACCAGGCCAACCTGCGCATCAACGAAGCCGTGGCCGAACGCATGGGCATCCCCCAAGAGAAGGTCTTCAACACCATCGATCGGTTTGCCAACACCACGGCGGCGACCATCCCGATCGGCCTCCACGAGGCAGAGAAGGCCGGCGTTCTGAAGCCGGGCATGCTCGTCGCCTCGGCGTCGTTTGGCAGCGGATTCACCTGGGCATCGATGCTGATCCGCTGGTGACTCCCCTTCTTGCGTGAGTTGATCGGGGCCGTGTCGCGGGTAGCTCACGCAGGAACGGGATTGGGTAGCTTGGGAACCAACTCGAGGAGGGAACCATGACCACGCCCGAGGGCCCGGGGCCCACTCCGATCAGCCAACCGAAAGTCCTGCGCAGGTCCGCCAACGACAAGGTCATCGCCGGAGTCGCCGGCGGTCTCGGCCGCTACCTCGGCATCGACTCGGTGATCGTTCGCATCATCCTGCTGGTGCTGCTCGTCGCAGGAGGATCCGGATTCCTGATCTACCTGATCGGCTGGATCGCCATGCCGATGGAGCGGCCCGGAGACAACGTCGGGCCCGCCACCGGCCAGGCAAGCAGTGCCACGGTGCTGATCGGTGGGGCACTGATCGTGATCGGCGGGTTCATGATCCTCGACCGGATCGTGCCCAGCCTCGGCAAGTTCATCCTGCCCGCCATCGTCATCGTCATCGGTCTGGCCGTGATCGCCGGGGGCAGACGATGAAGGGGCGGGCCGGCAGACTCATCCTCGGTCTGATCATCCTTCTGATCGGCCTCGGCTGGTTCCTGCAGACGGCCGGGGTCATCGACCGCTTGGCCTGGGACTGGATCCTGCCTGCGGTCCTGGTGGTGATCGGCGTAGCCCTCGTTGCCGACGCCCGGGGAGGCAGGCATGGCGGGCTGATCGCCCTCGGTGTGATCATCACCCTGATCCTGATGTCAGGTGGCAGCCGGGCGGTCAGCGTCGACACGTCGACCGGCACCGCCGTCGGAGACCGCAACGTCACGGTCACGAGCGTGGCCGATCTCGAGGACACGTCGATGTTTGCCGGCAGCCTCACCGTCGATCTACGCGACCTCGAGCTACCGTCCGGCGACACGACTGTGGATCTGAGCGTCTTCGCCGGTGAGATCGAGGTCAGGGTCCCGCCCGACGCCACCGTCGAGGTGCACGGCACGTCGGTATTCGGAGAGATCAACGCCTTCGGAGAGAAACGGTCAGGGATTGGGGTCGACCTCGACACCACCTCAACCGGCAGCGGAGACGGGACATTGGTGCTGAACGTCTCCGCGTTCGCGGGACAGATAGGAGTGTCACGATGAGGGGTTCCATCACCGCGGGAGTGTTCTTCATCATCGCCGGCGCGGTCTTCCTGCTGGAGGCGGCCGGGGTCTGGGAGGTCCCGTCGGGCTATCTGATCCCAGCGCTCGTGATCGCTCTCGGCGTGGCCCTCCTCGTTGGTGGTGCGACCGACAGGACCTGATCCTCTCCTTCTTGTGACGCTTCAGCCGGATAATCCCATCGAAGCGTCACAAGAACGGAAGGATGTGACGCCACTACACTGCATGGTGCACGGGAGCTCGGTTCGACCGGGCTGAGAAGGAGGCTCGCAGCCTCCGACCGTTGGAACCTGACCGGATAATGCCGGCGTAGGAAGCTGTCTCAGCCTGGCCTCCGACACAAGGAGGCACCATGCGTAGAACACCGAAGATCCGCCGCCTCGGCGGACTCGTCATCGCCCTTGGCCTGCTCGCATCGGCGTGCGCGACGAGCGGACCTCCGGTCGAGGAGCCGGGTAACACCACGACCGGGAGCGCAGCCCCGACGGAGATCGTCCTCCTCACCCACGACGCCTTCGCGGTCTCGGACAACGTTCTTGAAGACTTCACCGATCAGACGGGAATCACCGTCAAACTGCTGCAGTCCGAGGATGCGGGAACGATGCTCAATCAGGCGATCCTCACCAAAGACAACCCGGTCGCCGACGTGATGTTCGGCATCGACAACACGTTCCTGTCCCGGGCGCTCTCCGAGGGCATCTTCGTTGCCTACGAGTCCCCGGGACTGGCAACCGTTCCGGCGGATCTGCAGCTCGATCCCCAGCATCGCGTCACCCCGATCGACTTCGGCGATGTCTGCCTCAACTACGACAAGGAGGCATTCAGAGGAGACTTCTCGGCACCAACGACCTTCCCCGACGACTTGTACTCCCCGAAAACCCTCCTCGATCTCACCGACCCCGCCTACAAGGACATGCTCGTCGTCGAAGACCCCGCCACTTCCTCTCCCGGTCTGGCCTTTCTGCTGGCCACGATCTCGTCGTTCGGGGAGACCGGCGACTACACCTGGAAGGACTTCTGGACCGACCTCGTCGCCAACGGCGTCAAAGTCGCGGCCGGCTGGACCGAGGCCTACTACTCGGACTTCTCGGCGGCTTCCGACGGCACCAGGCCACTCGTGGTCTCCTACGCGTCTTCACCTCCGGCGGAGGTCATCTTCTCCGAGACGCCGCTCACGACGGCGCCGACCGGTGTGATCACCGATGGCTGTTTCCGCCAGATCGAGTTCGCCGGAATCCTCGCCGGCACCACGCAAGAGCAAGCCGCGCAGCAACTCATCGACTACATGCTCTCCGCCGAGTTTCAGGAGGACATCCCCCTGAACATGTTCGTCTTCCCGGCGAACGGCGAAGCTGCCCTCCCTCCGGAGTTCACCGAGTTCACGACGCTGCCTGAAAGCCCCGAGACCCTCGAACCTGCGCTCATCGAACAGAACCGGGAACGGTGGATCACAGAGTGGACGGAGATCGTACGCGGGTGAGACCTCCATTTCGGGCACACATCGGCAGAGTCGTCCTCGTCGCCATCCCACTGCTGTTTCTTGGCTACTTCTTCGCGTACCCACTGGCCGCGATCCTTGCCAAGAGTCTCGCCCCGGCAGGACGCCTCGACCTGGCACCGTTCGCCGATGTGTTCGCCAGAAGCACGCTGCGGGGAGCGATCTGGTTCACGGTGTGGCAAGCGACCGCATCGATGCTGTTGACGCTGATCGCCGCTCTCCCTGCGGCGTACGTGTTCGCCCGGTATCGCTTCCCCGGCAAGAGTCTGCTGCGGGCAGCGATCACCGTCCCATTCGTGCTCCCCACCGTCGTCGTCGGCTCAGCATTCCTCGCCCTCCTCGGCCCGACGGGACTCGTCGATCTCAGCGGCACGGTCTGGCTGATCCTCATCGCCCACGTGTTCTTCAACTATGCGATCGTCGTGCGCACGGTCGGCGGATTCTGGGCCAACCTCGATCCCCGTCTCGAAGAGGCGGCACGGATGCTCGGGGCCTCTCGGTGGCGTGCCTTCCGCACCGTGACGCTGCCGCTGCTCCGGCCGGCGATGGCTGCGGCAGGCTCGATCGTGTTCCTCTTCACCTTCACCTCATTCGGCGTGATCCTCATCCTCGGAGGTCTCCGGTTTGCGACCATCGAAGTCGAGATCTGGCGTCAGACGATCTCCTACCTGCAGCTGCCGGTTGCCAGCGCCCTCGCGGTGATTCAGCTCATCGGAGTGACATCGATCCTGTTCGCCTACTCCCGCTACCAGCAGCGGCGAGCAATCGAACTGCCACTCCGACCGGCCGAGGAGGTGGCGAGGACCCCTCGCACCCGGCGTGACCGGGCGATCGTCGCTGCCACACTCGGGTTCACCGGTTTGTTCCTCGGCGCCCCCCTGGCGATCTTGGTCGAACGGTCGTTGCGAACCGCTTCCGGTTTCAGCCTTGCCGCCTACCGATCGCTGGCGACGGAGACCTCCGCCCTGTTCGTCCCCCCGGTGGAGGCAATCCGCAACTCGATCCTCATCGCGATTGTGGCGACGCTGATCGCGGTAACGGTGGGGATGGCAGCCGCCGGGATTGTCGCCTACCGGACCGGCGTGTTCTCCAGAGCGTTCGACGTCCTGCTCATGCTCCCTCTGGGCACATCGGCGGTCACGATCGGATTCGGCTTCTTGGTAGCGCTCGGGCGACCGGTCGACCTGAGAACCTCGCCGGTGTTGATCCCGCTCGCTCACGCCCTCGTCGCCATCCCGTTCGTCGTACGGACGGCGGTTCCGGTCATGCGGTCGGTCCGCGAGAAGCTGCGCGAAGCCGCAGCCATGCTCGGTGCCCCGCCCGCGCGAGTGTGGCGGCAGATCGACCTTCCGATGGTGTTTCGTGCCGGGTTGGTCGGTGCCGGATTCGCGTTCGCCATCTCCCTTGGGGAGTTCGGTGCAACCAGCTTCATCGCCCGGCCCTCCACACCCACCCTGCCGATCGCGATCTTCCGTCTCCTTGGAAGACCGGGCACCTTCGACCAGGCCCTTGCGCTGGCTACCGTACTGATGGTGCTCACCACCGTGTCGATGCTCGTCATCGAGCGGTTCCGTTTCGGTGAGTTGGGGGATTTCTGATGCTCGAAGTCCGTGACCTCGCCGTTTCTTTCGAGGGTGAGCCCTTCCTTCACGATGTCGACCTCACGGTTGCCGACGGGACCGTGGTGGCGATCCTCGGCCCGAGCGGCAGCGGAAAGACCACCTTGCTGCGAGCGATCGCCGGCCTGCAGTACCCCGACGGGGGAACGGTCTCCTGGAACGGCGAACGACTGAACCACACGCCGGCGCACGCACGTGGGTTCGGGCTCATGTTCCAGGACTACGCCCTCTTCCCGCACATGAGCGTCGGTGCCAACGTCGCCTTCGGAATCGCCGATCGCCCCGACGCAGACCGCAGGGTCTCCGAGGTGCTCGGATGGGTCGGGATGGCCGGCTACGAGCGTCGCGGGGTCGGCCGGCTCTCGGGTGGGGAACAGCAACGTGTGGCGCTGGCCCGCTCACTGGCTCCCGAACCGAAGGTCCTCATGCTCGACGAGCCGGTGGGCTCGCTCGACAAGACCCTCAGGGACCGCATCGTCCCGGAGCTCAGAGAGCTCTTCGTCACCCACCACATCACCGCGCTCTATGTCACCCACGACCAGGAGGAAGCGTTCACGATCGCCGACCAGATCGTCATCCTGCGCGACGGGACGGTCACCCAATCTGGCACGCCCGAACAGGTGTGGCGCGCCCCGGCCGATGTGTGGGTGGCAAGGTTCCTCGGGTTCGCCAACATCGTCACCGCCGGGATCTCCAGCGAGGTGGCCACCGTTCCCTGGGGCCGGTTCGCCGCACCGGGGATGCCCGACGGCACCCGGGATCTCATCATCCGCCAGGATGCGATCTCTCCAGGCGGCCCGCTGGAGGGAACGGTCGTGCACCGGAGCTTCCGGGGCGGGCACTATCTGGTCAAGCTCGAGATGACAGACGGCGCGGTCCTGGAGGCGGAGCTCGAGAGCGCGCCGGCTCAGG
>CBEVHI010000039.1:0-11963 GCA_965549635.1 uncultured bacterium
AGGCTGACCCGCTCGGAGGTGGCTTGATGCGAAGAGTCCTGATCGGTTTCGCCGTCATCGGTCTGGTCGCGATCGGCGGATACCTGTGGTTTACGGGCACGGAGACCGAGGCCAGTGCTCCGATTACTGCGCCCGCGGTGGAACCGGTCGACGCTTCGGCCCGGACCTTTGATATCGACGCGGCCTCCTCACAAGCTCGCTTCGTGATCGATGAGGTCCTGCGGGGAGAACCCAAGACGGTCGTGGGCTCGACCGATCAGATTGCCGGCGAGGCGAGCATCGACCTCGGCGACCCTTCGACCACTCGGATCGGCGTGATCCGCATCAACGCGAGGACCTTCGCGACCGACGAAGCGCGACGCAATACCGCGATCCGCCGCTTCATTCTGTCGACTGACCAGTTCGAGTTCATCGAGTTCACCCCGGTACAGATCGTTGGGCTGCCTTCACGGATCGAGGGAGGGGAGGCGCTGTCCTTTGCGGTGACCGGTGATCTGAAGATTCGTGACGTGGTCCAGTCGGTGACCTTCGACGTCGTCGCGACCGTGACGGAAGGTCGCATCGAGGGATCTGCGCAGACGATGGTCCTGCGGTCCGATTTCGGTATCTCCATTCCGAGCGTCCCGTTCGTCGCCGACGTCTCCGACGAGGTCCGACTGGAGCTCGACTTCGTCGCCACATCGGGCTGAGCACACGGTCGATCGGGGCTGTTCAGGGGCCTCTGTTCGCTCATTGACGAATCGAACATATGTTCGATACTATGACTCTCTTGGAGGACGCAACAGCGACGGTGGCGCCACCCATGGTGCTCTCCGTACAGGCGGGGAGGGTCATCGGGTTGGTGGGTGCACCCGGGATGGGACTCACCCGGGTGGGGTTGTCCCTGCTCGCCGAACCATCCCGGATCGCCCCGGTGGCCTATGTGGATGTGCGGGGCTGGTTTCATCCTCCTGCGGCATGGGAGGCCGGCATCGATCCGGAACGGCTGATCGTCGTTCGCAATCGGGATCGCCTGCAATGGTCGGGAGTGATGGCTGCGCTGCTGGAGGGGATGGCGGCGGTGTATGCCGAGGTGCCGGACAGAGTGCCGGATCAGATCCTGCGCCGTCTCGTCGCGCTGACCAGGTCACGATCGGCAGCACTCATCCTGCGTCCGGTGTCAGGAGATCTTCCATCGGGGGTGGCACACCTGCGGCTACGGGCCAGAGGTGTTGCCTGGGAAGGGTCAGACGCCGGACACGGTCGATTGCAGCAGCGTCGACTGCTCCTCGAGGCGACGGGGAGAGGAGCGTCGGGAATCGAACAGATCATCGAGGTGGAGGACGATGGGGCGGACACTGTGCGTATGGTTCCCCGATTGGCCGCTTCGACGGCCGGACGCGCCGTCGGATAGGCCATGCCTGGTCGTTGGTGATCAGGTCGTTGCCGTCAACGGTTTGGCGGCCGACAAGGGTGCCCGGGTCGGTATGCGGCGGTCGGAGGCCGAGGTGCTCTGTCCCGGGGGAGTGACGTTGGAGCAAGATCCCGGCGCCGAGGCGACGATGTTCGAACCGGTGGTCCGCTCCATCGAAGAACGCATCCCCCGGGTGGAAGTGGCCGAACCCGGACTCGTCTTCGTCCCCGTCGACGGTGCCGTGCGCTACTACGGCGGGGAGAAGGCCGTCCTCGCCGAGGTCGTCACGGCTGTCGAAGCCGTCACCTCTGGTGGACGATTCGGTCTTGCCGGAGGACCGTTCGCGGCACGACTGGCCGCGGTAGAGACGCCGGGAAGGATCGTGACCGACGACATGTCTTTCCTTGTCGATATCGACGTGGAAGCACTGCGGATGGACGACCTCGTCGCCACATTCCGATGGTTGGGAGTCGGCACGCTCGGCGATCTGGCTCGCCTGCCCAGAGCGGCCATTCTCTCGAGGTTCGGCACTGCCGGCGTCGACGCGCACCGTCTCGCCAGCGGAGAGGACAGGGCAGCGTCACCGCGGGACATTCCTCAGGACCTTGCCGTCGAGATGCGATTCGAAGAACCGCTCGTGCTGATCGAACAGGTCGGGTTTGCTGCCCGGTCTCTCGCGCATCGACTCATGGCCGAGTTGGCCGATCGTGGGGCCGCACCACATCGTGTCGAGATCTCGGCGGGTGCAGCCGACGGCAGCGAGCGACACAGGGTGTGGCGGAGCAATGATCCGTTCAACGAGTCTGCACTGACCGAACGGACATGGTGGCAGCTTCGAGCATGGGTCGAGGCGGCCGGGATCCCCGGAGGAGTCACCTGGATGCGGATCGCGCCTGCCGACATCTCCGGCGAAGGGCGGGAACTGTCGCTTTTCGAGAACGTTGCAGCCCAAATCGAAGCGGAGCGTGCCGTAGCTCGCGTCCAGGCACTCGTCGGTCCCGACGCGGTGTTGCAGGCGATCCCCAGAGGAGGACGAACTGCATCGCAACGGGTGCTCTGGCGGCGATGGGGAGAAGATGGGTCTGCGGAGCGTCGAGACGCAGCACCATGGAGAGGCGCGACACCGATCCCATCTCCTGCACTGGTCCTTCGCGATCAGCGTCCCGTCGAGATCGAATGGGAAGGGGGAGTGCCGGTGCGGGTGCGCTTGCGGAGTCGTTGGGAGACCGTGCTGTCATGGGCCGGGCCGTGGAGGCAGACGGGGCGTTGGTGGGCAGGCGAGCCGGCATCGAATCGTTACCAGGTGGTGACGTCTGCCGGAGCTCTGCTCTGTGACGTTCGTGAGGGGAAGAGCTATCTCGTCGGGGTGTATGACTGAAGCCGTACTTCGTATTTCGTACTTCGTATCGAGCGGACCGTACTTGGCATCACGAGTCAGTCTGAGGAGAGGCGACCCAACGTTTCTGAAATCCATGCTCGGGTTTGCTCCCTGAGCGCATCCACGTCGGCGAGGGTGAGGCCGGTGGTCTTGATGGGATCTCCGAACTCGAGTTTGACGGGCCCAGGGTGCATCATCTTGGCGCCGGGTGGCCAGATGGCATTGGTTCCGTGAATGGCGACCGGAACGATCGGCAGGCCGGTCTGGATGGCGATCACGAACGGGCCCTTCTTGAAGGATCCCAACTCGCCGGCCTTGCTGCGCGTCCCCTCACCGTAGATGATGATCGAACGACCTCGAGCAACGGTCTCGTCCACTTGCCGGTTGATGTAGTCCATCGAAGGCTGATCACGATCGACCCGGATCATCCCTGCGGCCCTGATCGCCGCTCCGAAGACAGGGACAGAGAACAGCTCCTTCTTGCTGAGAAAGCGCAGCGGTACCGGGAAGGCGAGGTAGTGGAACATCGGGTCGAGGTTGGACTGGTGGTTGCCGACGACAACGTAGGAGCCCTTCGGGTCGATCCGATCCTGACCCTCTACCTCAGGTCGAAGTCCGAGGCCGATCATCCATGTCCGAGCCCACCAGGTGGCGAAGCGTTCCATCCACGGTGAAGCCGGGTTGATCCATCCGGTGACGATGAAGGCGGGCGCGACGAGGAGCGTGGCAAAGAATGCCAGCACGTAGGTGATCGAGGTTCGGATGACATCTCTCATGAGCTCTCCGTCAGGACGTCGAGGGTTCGCTGGATGGCGGCCTTGGTCTGGTCCCGCAAGCTGTCCACGTCTGCATCCGAGAGGCCCTCTGTCGGGATCGGTGGACCGATCGCAATGGTGATGGGGCCACCGTCGATCCTCCTGGCGCGGGGAAGCCACGCCTCATGAGCCCCGCGAACGGTGGTGGGCAGGATGGGGAGACCGGTGTGAATGGCGATGGCGAATGCGCCACGTCTGAACGGGAGGAGATTGCCGTCTCTCGTACGGGTGCCCTCCGGGTACACGATGATCGACTTCCCCAACTCGGCGATGTGCAGGGCCCCTTCTTCGATCTGTCGATAGACGCCACGCGAGGTCCGGTCAACGGGAACCATCGACATCGCCTTCAAGGCCCAACCGAGCAGCGGAGCCGAGAACAGCTCCTTCTTGGCCAGGAATCGAATGGGGACCGGGAGCGCGATGAAGTGGGCCATGATGTCGAAGGTGGATTGATGGTTCGAGACGACCACGTAGGAGGCGTCCGGGTCGACGTTCTCCGTTCCGCGAATGTCGAGACGAACGCCGGAGGGCCACAGGCACGCTTTCGCCCATGCAACGGCGATCCTGTCGACCCACGGTGAGCGGGGACGGATGAGGCCGACGACGGTGACGGCGATCGAAGCGGCCGCCGTTGCCAGCAGTCCGTTGACAACAGTCACGACGGTGCGAACCAGGGAGAGCAGCCTCATGGGGCGCGAGCGTAGTCGAAGGGCGTAGGCTGCTGGGGTGCTGCGAAAGATCGTTCTCCTCGCCTTCCTCGGGTTGATCGGGCTCGCCGCGTTCGTGTTCCTGGCTCCGCTCGCACCCGACGGATCCTGGGTGCACGATGCCGGCAGCAAGTTGAACGACGGACTGGCGGCTTGGTGGGGCTATCCGATCGTGGGGCCGTAGGCCACGGCCCCAGGCCGTGGCCCGGCTACCAGCTTCCAGCTACCAGCTACCAGCCAGAGGGTTGGTCGACATCGTTTTGGTGTGGAACGCCTTGCTGGCTGCTGGCTGCCGGCTGCTGGAAGCTCAGTCTTCGCGGTAGGTGAGGGCTTCCGCAATCGTGGGACCGGCAACGTCGGCAAACAGCGCGTGGCCCTCGCCGCTGGCATGGAACAGATCTGGTGCCCAGAGGTCGATGTTGGTGCGGAATGCTTCGGCGTGTGTCCACAGGGGAGCCTTGAAGACGTTGGACCTGGAGGCGGCGAGTTCGGCGTGGACTCGATCGGCGGCGAGTCCACGGGTGTGAGCGAGGGGACGGAGGGCTCGGGGCAGCCGAGGGATGGATCCCAGGTCGCCCACTCCGGACAGGACGATCGCACCAACAGCCGGCGTGAGTGTGTCCACGATGGTTGACAACTCGGCGCGGAACCTCCCAACGGAGACTCCGTAGAGCATGTCGTTGCCGCCCACGGACACGATCGCCAGGTCGTGCGTCTCCGCCACCGCTTGCGGGACCTGAGAGTTCAGGACGTCCCGTGCCTTTGCCCCGCCGACGGCCAGGCTGTCGATGGTGACGTGGTACCGCTGACCGAGTTGCCGTCCAATCCGTCGGATCCAGATGTCGTCGAGGTCGTCAAGTCCTGGCCCGGTGCAGCTGGAGTCGCCAAGGACGACGATCGAGAGATGGGGGAGATCGGTCTCGCCGAAGCTGCTGGACGCGTCACCGCCCTGGAAGCTCGGGAAGCTGCGCCACTTGGTGTAGGTCGTTCTCACTGACCAGGCGAGAGCACCCAGCACGACGAGGCGCAGACCGTTCTTCACCGGCGGAAACCTACCAGGGTGGCGACACGGAGGATGCCGCCACCCTGCGCCGTTTACTTGGCCGGGTGGTAGGTGTAGGTGAACTCTTCCCGGTAGTCGGCGGTGGTCTCGACGAGGATTCTGAAGGGCTGGTCGATCGGTGGTTCGGTGAATTCGACGATGAGTTTGTACTCGCCGCTCTCACCGACGCGCAGGTCTGCAGAGCCGTAGTCGGAGATGGCGATGATGCCGGTGCCGGGTGGTGCGGTTCCGTAGAACTTCTCCCAGCCTTCGCCGCTGGTGACCAGGTATTGATGGATCGTGAACTCTATGGGTTTCGGGTGGTAGGTGTAGGTGAACTCTTCCCGGTAGTCGGCGGTGGTCTCGACGAGGATTCTGAAGGGCTGGTCGATCGGTGGTTCGGTGAATTCGACGATGAGTTTGTACTCGCCGCTCTCACCGACGCGCAGGTCTGCAGAGCCGTAGTCGGAGATGGCGATGATGCCGGTGCCGGGTGGTGCGGTTCCGTAGAACTTCTCCCAGCCTTCACCGCTGGTGACCAGGTACTGATGGATCGTGAACTCGCTCGATGCATGCTTCGAGTACGAGGTGAAGCTGAGCTTCTGTACGTGCCCGAGCGAGTCCCGCACCTTCACGGGGAACGTCTTGCCATAGGGGGCATCGCCGAACTCGACCTCGAGATCCCAGTTTCCCTTGTCGCCGACACGCGTTTCACCGGAGCCGAATTCGGACACCACCTCGATCCAGCTGCCCGGGGTTCCCGTTCCATAGAAGATGTCGTACGGGACCGGCTCCGAGCAGGAACCGTACTTCTGGTGGGCCGTGAACTCGCCCTCTTCCGCGTCGAGGAAGACGGTCACGGTCGCCTCCTGGACGTTCCCCGTCGCGTCCTTGGCGCGGAATCCGACGCGGTTCTCCCCAGGGGCAAGGATGAGAACCAGGTGCCACGCCCCATCATCATTGACGTCGGCCTCATACTTGCCGGCAAAGACCCTGGCTGCGGGTTCGGTCGTCCCGGAGAAGTCGAGGGCCTTGTTGGTGAAGTGTTCGCCGTTCTTCGGAGAGGTGATGATCAGCTCTGGTGCGGTTGTGTCGGGGGGCGGAGCGACCTCTTCGGTCGGGACATCTCTGGCAGGGCTGTCTTTGGCAGGGCTGTCTTTGGAGGGAGGAGCCGCATCGGCGCCGTGCTCTTCGTCGGTCCCCGCTTTCGGGTAGGGGACCTCCTCGGCCGGCTCATCGGCTTTGACGGTGGCGGGGGACGCCGTCTCGGTTTTCTGGGGGATTGGTGTGGCGACCGTCGTCTTGGGGGAGAGGTAGGAACCTCCCTGTGCCAGCGCGACGCCGGCCGCGAGCACGACCGTGATCACGACGAGCGTGATGAGGGTGGACCGCTTCTTCATCCGTGTGCCTCCTCGGCCCTCCCAGGCCCGCACACAGTTACTCGATCGGGGGAAGCTCGAGGTTTACTTGCCGTAGGTGCCGATCAGCTCCGTCTGCGCAAGTACATGGCCTTCGATGCTTGCCTCGACTTCGGCCTTCGTTGCCGAAGGCGCCAGAGACAGGGTCGTGTCGAGAGCGAAGAGTTTGAAGAAGTAGCGATGGATGCCAATCGGCGGGCAGGGGCCGCCGTAGTCGGTACGTCCCCACGAGTTCGTTCCCTGAACGGCGCCGGCGGGGATGGAACCTTCGGCGATCTCGGACGTAGCCGGGTCGATGTTCCAGAGCACCCAGTGGTCCCACACCATCTTCGGTGCTGCAGGATCCGGGGCGTCGGGATCATCGACCAGCAGGACGAAGCTCACCGTGTCGGCAGGAGCGTCGCCGATCAGCAGCGGTGGGCTCACGTCGAAACCGTCGCACGTGAAGCGCGAAGGCATGAGGGTGTTGTGCTCGAACGCAGGACTCGACAGGTGCATGACTCCTCCTCTTGATGTCGTTGTCGGGTCGACAGGGGCCGGCTCGGAGGTACAGGCAGTGAGGGCGATAGCCACAGCAATGGTGCAGATCGTACGCAGGTCTTCTCCTCTCGTCTCCAACCTACCGGGTGAGACGCCCAACACGGGGCGAACATATGTTCGATAGTATGTGGGTAGATGAGTTACGCCGAGCTGCACTGTCACACCTACTTCTCGTTTCTCGACGGAGCCTCTTCGCCGGAGGCGCTCGTTGCGCGTGCCGCGGCACTCGACTATCGAGCCCTGGCAATCACCGACCACAACGGGTTCTACGGTGCCTCTCGGTTCTCCCGGGCGGCGGGAGATGCCGGGCTTCCTGCGGTCTACGGGGTCGAAGTCGGATTGTCGAACGGGGTTGCGTCGGCCACAGATCCTCTCGAGGCTGCTGCGTGTCGGGACCAGGCGAAGGAGAGTTCGCTGGTCCCGGGACGCGGTCGCACCAAACGGATGCACGGTACGAAACCGGTCGACACTCCCGAGACCGATCATCTCGTGCTGCTCGCCCCTTCTGCCGAAGGGTATGCAGCGTTGAGCCGTCTCGTGACCCGTGCCCAGTTTCGAGGTGAGAAGGATCGCCCCGTCTTCACTTGGTCTGATCTCGACGATGCGGCGCGCACGGGAGGGTTGTACGCGCTCAGTGGCTGTTCTCGCGGTGCGGTTCCTCGTGCTGCAGATGGGGGTGATCTCGACCGAACGCTGCGTGAGGTGTCTCGCCTGCGGGAGATCTTCGGCCGTCGGCTGCACATCGAGATGTGGCATCACGCGATGCCGGAGGACGATGCCCGCAACGACATGCTGTGGGAGGTCGCTCGACGTCTCGGTCTTCCGGCGATCGCCACCAACAACGTGCACTACGCGGACCGCGGCGATGCCGATCTCGCCGACGTACTGGCGGCAATCGGAGGGCGGAGGAGCCTCGATGATGCCGACGGCTACCGCTCCGCAACGGATGAGCGATACCTGAAGGATCCGGCGGAGATGGCCAGGCGTTTCCGTCGGTACCCCGGAGTGGTCGAGCGTTCCGTGGAACTGGCGATGGCCCTCTCTTTCGATCTTCGTCTGGTCGCCCCGAGCCTGCCCGACTTCCCGATGCCGGGTCACTTCCGCTCCGAGATGGAGTATCTGAGACATCTCACGTTCGAGGGGGCGCGCAACGTGTACAAGGGAGCGGACGGCGGCATCGACCCCCGAGCCCGCCGGCGGCTCGAGCATGAACTCGACGTGATCGAACGTCTCGGATTCCCCGGCTACTTCCTCGTTGTCTGGGACATCGTCAACTTCGCACGATCACAGGACATCTACTGCCAGATTCGGGGCTCCGGAGCCGACTCTGCGGTGTGCCGGTGCATCGGTCTCACCAGAGTCGACCCGATCCGGTTGGGTCTGCCGTTCGAGCGGTTCCTGTCCGACGAGCGGGGCAGGCCCCCAGATATCGACCTCGATCTCGAGGCGGAGCGTCGCGAAGAGGTCATCCAGTACTGCTATCGACGGTACGGACGCGAACGCGCCGCGATGGTGGCCAATGTCATCACCTATCGGGCCCGGTCGGTGCTTCGTGACGTGGGGAAGGCGTTCGGATTGACCCAGGCGCAGGTCGACGGGCTGTCCAAGTACGTCGACACGCGCAACCCGGCGAAACTGCGACTCGAAGCACCGCTGCCGGCGGGAATGACCGCAGAGTTCATCTACGACGTGTGCCATCGACTCGACGGGTTCCCGCGACACCTCGGGATCCACTCAGGAGGGATGGTCATTGCCGACCGTCCACTGTGGATGGTCGTCCCCATGGAGTGGGGAAGGATGCAGGACCGCTCGGTGCTGCAGTGGGACAAAGACGACTGTGCCGCGATCGGAATCGTCAAGTTCGACCTTCTGGCGCTGGGCATGCTCAACGCGTTGCATCTGAGCGTTGACCTGATCGACGATGCCCACGGGGTTGCCGTCGATCTTGCAACGATTCCTCAAGAACCCGCGATCTACGAAATGCTCACGACCGCGGACACCGTTGGCGTCTTCCAGGTGGAGTCGCGAGCACAGATGGCGACGCTTCCGAAGATGAAGCCGAGGACGTTCTACGACCTGGCCGTCGAAGTCGCGTTGATCCGTCCGGGTCCCATCCAGGGACAGTCGGTGCATCCGTATCTGAGGCGCCGTAACGGTGACGAACCGGTCCGCTACCCCCACCCGTCGACGGAACCGATCCTGGCCAAGACACTCGGCGTGCCGATCTTCCAGGAGCAGCTGATGGAGTTGGCGAGGGTCTGCGCCGGTTTCGATGGCAATCAGTCGGATCGGTTGCGGTCGGCAATGACCCACAAACGTTCCGACGAGGCGATGGGACGTCTCCGCGACGAGGTGTTCACCGGGATGGCACGCAACGGCGTCACCGGCGCGGCAGCAGAGGAGATCTGGGAGAAGTTGCAGGGTTTTGCCAGTTTCGGTTTTCCCGAAAGCCACTCGGTGAGCTTCGCCTACATCGTGTATATGTCGGCATGGCTGAAGTACCACTGGCCGACGGAGTTCCTTGCCGGTCTGCTGAACGCCTATCCGATGGGCTTCTACAGCCCCAACACGCTGGTGCAGGATGCCCAACGGCATGGCGTTGTCGTGCTGGAGCCCGATGTCAATCACTCTCGACACGACTGCACCGTCGAGCCGTATGGCGCCGACGCCGACGACGTCGTCTCCTACTACGAGAAGTCGTGGCGCAGGGGGAGGGGAGCACTCGACGACCCGATTCGTGCCGCCGTGGCGTTGCGCATGGGACTTCGATATGTGCGCAACCTCGGGGAGGGGGAGATCAACCGGATCGAGGCAGCGCGGCTGATCGGCGGGGCGTTCACCGACGTGCGCGATCTCGCCCAACGCACCGGTCTGCCGGTGGATGCGTACGAAGGTTTGGCCGCTGCAGGTGCGCTCGGATCGCTGGGCGTGTCCCGGAGGGAAGGGCTGTGGGCGGCCGGTGCGCTTGCGGAGATCGATCAGGGACGCCTGCCGCTGGCTCCGGGGGTGGACGCCCCGGTGCTGCCGGGCATGGACGATCTCGAACAGCACAGAGCCGACCTGTGGGCAACCGGCGTGTCCGCTCGTCATCCCGTCGAGTTCGCCAGGGGATGGCTCGACGAACAGGGATGTACCCACATCGCCGAAGTGCTGTCCGGACATCGGAACGGGCGACGTACGCGGGTTGGAGGGATCGTCACCCACCGGCAGCGACCCGGCACGGCGAACGGGGTCGTGTTCTTCAATCTCGAGGACGAGACAGGACTGCTCAATGTGGTCGTCCTGCCCGAGGTGTGGCAGGCCAATCGCGAAACGGCGAGACGCCAGGTGGGGTTGGTGATCGAAGGAGTTGTGGAGTATCGCGATGGGGTGACGAACCTCGTGGCACGAGAGTTCAGGCCGTGGTCGGTCGAAGGGATCCGATCCAGAGACTTTCGGTGAGTCTCAGTCGAGCAATTCGTAGAGCTCGTTGCGATCGATCGTGCCGAGAACCGGCCCGACCGTC
The DNA here is from genome assembly GCA_965549635.1 of uncultured bacterium. Classification (GTDB taxonomy): domain Bacteria; phylum Actinomycetota; class Acidimicrobiia; order Spongiisociales; family UBA4744; genus CBEVHI01. The sequence goes on from CBEVHI010000039.1 coordinate 10,799, forward strand.
TCGAGCTTCCGTTCCACGACTTCACGAGCAAATCGCACGCTCCGCTCCAGACCGTTGCCGTCGAGGGTTGCGACGAGGAATCCGCCCCAGAACGAGTCACCGGCGCCGGTCACGTCCACAACTTCGACCTTTCGTGCAGGCACGTGGAAACGGTGCCTGCCGTCGGATGCCAGCACGCCATCTGATCCCATCGTCAGGATCACGTTCTCCGCTCCCATGTCGTGGAACCGGTCAACGTAGAGATCCGGATCGGCATCGTCGTTGAAGAGCCGCCTGGAATCGTCGAGCGACGGCTTGGTGAAGGTGGTGCGACGGAGAAGGTCTCCGATCACCTGCAGGGCCTCATCCCTCTGTGGCCAGACGATGGGGCTGTAGTTCGGGTCCAGTGAGGTCAGTTTTCCGTGCTCGAAGGCGAGGGAGAAGGCCCGCTGGACGGCCACTCGTTCCGGCTGGGCGGAGAGCGCGAATGCACCGGAATGCACCATCCGGGATCGGCCGACTGCTTCAGCCGGAACGTCCCCCGGGCCCAGCTCCACATCCCCTGCCCGGAGCGCCTCGAAGTCGGGGGTCCCGGACGTGCGGGCCACGAAGACGACGGTCGTGTGGACCCTGTGGTCCATGAGCAGGTAGTCGGTGTTGACCCCTGCCGCTCGCAACTCCGACTTGATGAAGGTGCCAAACGCCCCGATCCCCACCTTGGCAATGACCGCTGCGGTACCACCGAGTTTGGCAACGTTGACTGCGACGTTGGATGGGGAGCCGCCCTGGTGGCGTCGGAAGACCTCAACATCACGCAGGTGATCTCCGGGGGCTTCTGAGATGAAGTCCACGAGGGCTTCTCCCACGGTGAGGAGATCGATGTCACCGTCCGGGATGTTCACCCGACCAGTGTACGTGTGCCGGCAGTCGATAGCATGGTGGGAACACCGAAAGGAGCACAAGTGGCGATGAGCAGTGACCTCGAGCAGGCATTCAACGATCAGATCACGCTGGAGTTCTCATCCGAGTACGTCTATCTGCAGATGGCGGCGTACTTCGAGGATCGGGACCTGTCAGGTTTTGCACAGTGGATGCGACTCCAGGCCGGCGAAGAGCGTGAGCACGCGCTCAAGTTCTTCGAGTTCCTGCTGGACCGTGGCAATGCCGTGCGGCTCGGGGCGATCGA
>CBEVHI010000040.1:0-11867 GCA_965549635.1 uncultured bacterium
GCATTGACAGGAACGTCCTCATGAGTTGGGGTCCAGAGACTCTCGCCAAGGCCCAGTCGCTGATCGACCGGTACCCGAAGAAGCGCTCAGCGGTCATGCCGCTGCTCTACATCGCCATGCGGGAAGACGGCTATCTGACCGAAGAAGGCATGCGGCAGGTCGCAGAACTCACCGGGCTGACACCGGTCCAGGTGGAATCGGTCGCCAGCTTCTATGGGATGTTCAAGCTGGTCCCGCAGGGCAAGTACCTCGTGTCCGTCTGCACTTCGATCGCCTGCATGCTCAACGGCGCGGACGCCGTCATGGCATCGGCCGAGGAAGAAGCAGGCGTGCCCGCAGGAGAGACCGATGCAGACGGGATCGTCACCGTGGAGCACGTCGAGTGCATCGGAGCGTGCGGCGGCGCGCCGGCGGTGCAGATCAACTACGAACTGGTTGAAGGAGTCGCCCCCGGCAAGGTTGCGGCGATGATCCAGTGGCTTCGCGAAACCAAACCGGACACGGTCACCGCCGAGGAACTGCAGGAACGATTCGGTGGAGCCCGCTCCTTCGATCCGGCGATCGCCGAACCGCAGGGTGCCGTCGGACCGTTCCCGGCGTTCGATCCGTACGGGACCGCAGGAGGTGCATCGTGAGCACCTATCCGCTCGTCCTGACCAAGCGGATGATGGAGCATCCGGCCGACAGTCACACCATGGCCACCTACGAGGCAACCGGCGGGTATGCAGGGGCTCGCGCGGCGATGGACATGACCAGGGATGAACTCGTCGAACTGGTCAAGTCTTCCGGGCTGATCGGCCGTGGTGGCGCCGGATTCTCTGCGGGGCTGAAGTGGAGCTTCCTTGCCCCTGCCCGTCCCACGTACCTCGTCGTCAATGGGGACGAGTCGGAGCCGGGGACCTTCAAAGACCGTCAGCTCCTCGAACGGGACCCCCACCAGATGATCGAGGGGATCATCATCACGGCGGTCGCCAACGAGGTGCACGAGGCGTTCATCTACATCCGGGGTGAGTACCCGCTGCCGGCCCGAAGAGTGCAGCGTGCCCTCGCCGAGGCATACGAGAAGGGGTACCTCGGCAGGGGAATCTTCGGTACCGACTACGACCTCGATGTCACGGTCCACCTGGGGGGTGGCGCCTACATCTGTGGCGAAGAGACCGCCCTGATCAACAGTCTCGAAGGCAGGCGAGGCGAGCCGCGCATCAAGCCGCCCTACTTCCCCGCAGCCAAGGGCCTGTACATGATGCCGACGATCGTCAACAACGTGGAGACGGTCTCCAATCTGCCCTACATCATCGAGCACGGAGCAGACGCCTACAGGGCCCTCGGCCACGACGTCGACACGGGGACGTTCCTGTTCTCCGTCTCCGGTCATGTCAACCGGCCCGGCAACTACGAGCTGCCTCACGGCATCACGTGGAGGGAGCTCATCTTCGATGTTGCCGGGGGGATTCGGGCGGGGAACCAGCTCAAGACCTGGGTCCCCGGTGGCGCCAGCGCACCATGGTTCGTGCCGGCCGAGCATCTGGATGACGAGATCACCAAGGATGCATGCGGCAAGGCGGGTTCCATGCTGGGGTCCGGGGCCGTCATCGTGATGGACGACACCACCTGCGTGGTGCGCGCGGCCGAGCGGATCGTGCGGTTCTTTGCTCACGAGTCGTGTGGCCAGTGCACTCCCTGTCGGGAAGGAACCACGTGGGAGGAGCAGGTGCTGCGTCGCATCGAGGACGGTGCCGGCAGAGAAGTCGACGCCGACCTCCTCATGGACATCGCCGACAACATCAGCCCCGGGCTCGCATGGCCGCCGAAGATGACGACCATCTGCCCGCTGGGACCGTCTTCTGTCTCCCCGATCACCTCGATCATGCGCTACTTCAAGGATGAAGTCGACCGGCACATCAACGAGGGGGGGTGCCCCTTTGACTGATCTCGTCAAGGTCACGGTCGATGGCCGGGAACTCGAAGTACCCAAGGGGCAGCCGGTCATCGACGCCGCTCGTGAAGGCGGCGTCTACATCCCCCATTTCTGTCACCACCCGCGGCTCGACCCGGTCGGCATGTGCCGCATGTGCCTCGTCGAGCTGGAAACCCCCCGCGGCAAGGTGCTCACCCCATCGTGCACGCTTCCGGCAGCGGACGGCCAGGTGATCCACACCACCACTCCGGTCGTCAAGAAGGCGCAGGAGGGTGTCCTCGAGTTCCTCCTCATCAACCATCCGCTCGACTGTCCCGTCTGCGACAAGGGCGGGGAGTGTCCCCTGCAGGATCAGACGCTCGGGTATGGACCGGGGGAGAGCCGCTTCGTCGAAGAGAAGCGACACTTCGAAAAGCCGATCCCCGTCTCCGATCTGGTCTTGCTGGATCGCGAGCGCTGCATCCTCTGTTCCCGCTGCGTGCGATTTGCGGACGAGGTCGCCGGTGACCCTCTTCTCGAGTTCACCGCCCGGGGGAACAACACCCACATTGCCACCTTCCCGAATGAGCCTTTCTCCTCCTACTTCTCGGGCAACACCGTCCAGATCTGTCCGGTCGGGGCTCTCACCGCAGTCCCCTACCGGTTCCGAGCGCGGCCATGGGATCTCAAGAAGGCGGCGTCGACCTGTCATCACTGCACGGCCGGCGACAGCATCGAGATCGACACGAGCCAGAACAGGGTGCTGCGCTTCAACGGGGTCGACAACGACGGCACCAATCAGGGATGGCTGAGCGACAAGTGCCGCTTCGGATTCGAGTTCATCGGCTCGGAAGATCGCCTCACCGTTCCGCTTCTCAGAAACGGCGACGGGACCTTCCGAGAGGCGTCGTGGGCCGAAGCGCTCGATCTGGTAGCCACACGGCTGTCGGCCATCATCGATGGTGAGGGCGGGTCCGCCGTGGCAGGAATCGGCGGGGCGCGGGGCACCAACGAGGACGCCTACGCCTTCTCGAAATTCATGCGCACCGTCGTCGGGTCCAACAACGTCGACGCCCAGATGGACGACGGACTCGACCCGAGACTCCTCGTCGGTGTACGGAACAGAGCTCTGATCTCGGACCTCGACACCGCCAAGACCATCCTGGTGTGGGGCCCCGACCTCAAAGAAGAAGCCGGCACCCTCTACCTGCGGGTCCGGCAGGCAGCGCAGAAGCTTGGAGCGAAGCTCGTCGTCGTGCACCCGCGACGCACCGGCCTCGACGATCGCACCAAACACAAGATCACCTACCGGCCCGGGCAGGGTCCCGAAGTGTTGCGGGCCCTGGCCGCCGGCGAAGGCGAATACGCCGCAGCCAGGGCGGCACTCGAAGACGGTCCGGTCGTGGCCATTGTCGGGCGCACCGGCCTCACAGAAGACCCCCGACTCGCAGAGTCGGTTGCTGCGTTTGCCCTGACGCTGCCCGACGCCAAGGTGATGCCGTTCGTGCGGCGTTCCAACATCTACGGGGCGCTCGACATGGGCCTTGCCCCCGGTCTGCTGCCTGGACGGGTCTCGTTGGACGACGCGGATCAAGTCGCCGCGTTCGAAGCTGCCGCCGGAGCGGTCCCCGACCACGAGGGCCGGGACACAAGAGCGATCCTCGAAGGTCTCGTGAACGGTGAGGTGAAGGCGCTCGTGATGGTCGGAGCCGACCCTGTCCGCGACGTACCCGACGGCTCACTTGCCGGTGACGCCCTCGACAAGGCCGACTTCGTGGTCGCCGTCGACCTGTTCCTCACCGACTCGTCGTCCCGGGCGGACGTCGTGCTGCCTGCTGAGGCGTTCGCCGAAAAGGAAGGAACCTTCACCAACCTGGAAGGGCGGGTGCAGAAGGTCGCCAAGGTCGTCACCGGCCCTGGCCAGACTCAGCCGGACTGGTCGATCCTGGAGGAGATTGCTCGGCGTATCGGGACCTCGATGGGATTCGACAGCATCGAGAGTGTCAGCAGAGAGATCGCCGAACTGGCTCCTGCCTACGCCGGCCTCTCCTGGAGCAGCCTCGCCTTCGGCGACGGAGTTCTCGTACCGGCCGGGGACGCAACGCAACCCCTCCAGCACGTTCCTGCCGACCAGGGGCTCGAACCCGACACGGCACCGCTGGTGCTGCACCTCGCCAGGACGCTGTACGACGATGGTGTCGAGATGCGCAAGTCGCTGTCGCTGCAGCATCTCGCTCCGGGGGCGTCCGCACACTTGCATCCTCTCGATGCCGCGAACCTCGAGGTCGTGACGGGCGACAAGGTTGTGGTCGAGACGAGCTCGACCAGCATCACCATCGAGGTGGTCCTCGATCCTTCCCTCGCCGCCGGGGTCGTCTACGTTCCGTTCAACCAGCCAGGGGCGGCCTCCCTGGGAGGCAGTCTGGCGGTTACCCTCCGCAAGGTGGTGAGCAACTGATGGACTGGTGGGGAGTCGGCATCGCTGCGGCCAAGGTCTTGGTCATCTTCGCCATGCTCATGGTCGTGGTGCTGCTCCTCGTCTGGGTGGAGCGCAAAGTCGTGGCCGACATGCAGAACCGGATCGGTCCGAGCCGGGCCGGCCCGTGGGGGATGCTGCAGACGCTGGCAGACGGGCTGAAGCTGTTCTTCAAGGAGCCGATCACGCCCCGCAAAGCCGAGTTCGGCCTGTACATCCTCGCTCCGGTCATTGCCCTCGTACCGGCCTTCCTCAACTTCATGGTGATCCCCATCGGACGGTCATTCACGGTGACGCTCGGAGGCGTGGAGCGAACCATCAGCCTCCAGGGGACCGACCTGAATATCGGGCTTCTCTACATCCTCGCTTTCTCGTCCGTCGCGGTATACGCGGTCGTGCTCGCCGGATGGTCATCCGGATCGAAGTACCCGCTCCTCGGAGGGGTGCGCGCCACCGCGCAGGCCATCTCCTACGAAGCGGCGATGGGCCTCGCCCTCGTACCGGTCGTGTTCTACTCGGGCAGCCTGTCCATCCAGCAGATCGTGGCGGCACAATCCGGATCGTTCGCCGACCTGTTCGGATGGCCGGTCCTGATGGTCATTCCTCGCTGGAACATCATCCCGATGTTCATCTCGTTCCTGATCTTCTTCATCGCCGGCATCGCCGAGACCAACAGGGCACCCTTCGACATGGTCGAAGCAGAACAGGAACTCGTCGGTGGTTTCCACACCGAGTACTCGAGCATCCGCTTCGCGTTCTTCTTCCTCGCCGAGTACATCAACATGTTCAACATGTCGGCCATCACGACAACGCTCTTCCTCGGCGGGTGGAACGGACCGACCCTCGACGGGCGGATCCCCGTGTGGATCTCGGCGTTGCTGCCCATCGCCTACTTCTTCATCAAGACCCTCATCGTGCTGTTCGTCTTCATGTGGATCCGGGCCACGTTGCCGAGGATTCGCTACGACCGACTGATGGCCCTCGGTTGGAAAGGGCTGATCCCCGCAGCCCTCGCCTGGCTGGTGTTCGTGACGATCGTCGTCGGCATTCGACAGTTTGGACTCCCATGGGCATGATCTCCGAGTTCGTCAAGGGCCTCAAGGTCACGCTCGGCATCGGTATTCGGACCGTGTTCAAAGACGGTCTCGTCACCGCGGAGTACCCCAAGGAGTTTCGCCAGAAGCCCGAGCGTTTCCATGGCCGGCACCAGTTGAACCGCTATCCCGACGGAACAGAGAAGTGCATCGGATGCGAGCTGTGCGCAGGCGCATGCCCCGCCCACTGCATCTACGTGCGGGGGGCCGATAACCCACCGGAAGCACCAGTCAGTCCGGGGGAGCGGTACGGATTCGTCTACGACATCAACATGCTGCGGTGCATCTTCTGTGGGTTGTGCGTGGAGGCATGCCCCACCGAAGCGATCACGATGACGCACCTGTTCGAGATGTCCGTCACCGACCGCCAGGATGCCATCTACACCAAGAAGGAACTCCTCGTCAACGAGGACGGGTCCCCGAACTTCATGTTCGGCGGCGACCGGCTGGCCAACTACGACGAATTGACCGAAGGCGACGGCTGGATGCGGGCCACCGCCCCTTCCGGCAGAGCCGCCTACGAAGGTGTCGTTGGCTGGACCCCTTCCGCAGGAAAGGTACGGGAACCCGAGAAGGGTCAGTCCGAAGAGGAGGAGGACGCGTGAGCGAACTGATTCTCTTCTTCCTGTTCGGTGCCCTGGCGCTGGTTGGAGCGCTCTCGGTGGTCTTCGCGAAGAATCCGGTGAAGTCGGCGATGGGGCTGATCCTCACGCTGCTGTCCCTCGCCGTGCTCTACGTCGTGCATCTGGCCCACTTTGTCGCCGCGGTGCAGGTGATCGTGTACGCGGGTGCGGTCATGACCCTGTTCCTGTTCGTCATCATGCTGATCGGTGTCGACCGCTCAGAGGACCTCACCGAGCAACTCCCCACACAGCGCATCCTCGTGTTCCTGCTCGGTCTGGTAACGCTCGGCGTCGTTCTCGCGGTGGCGGTCGGAAACCATTGGGCGTGGGTCACCGGGATTCCCAAACCGGGAGAGGCCCCGATCGGTACGGCAGAAGCGATCGGCGAAGGACTCTTCGGTGGGTGGGTGCTGCCATTCGAAGCCACCGCGTTGCTGCTGATCGTCGCCGCCGTTGGTGCCATTGCGCTGGCGTACTTCCCGGCACGAAAGAGGCAGCCATGATCGTCACCGCCGGCTGGTACATGACCCTCGCAGCGGCGCTGTTCGTGATCGGGGCCCTCGGACTCCTGGTGCGCAGAAACGCCGTCGTCATGTTCATGTGCATCGAGTTGATGCTCAACGCCGTCAACCTGACCTTCATAGCCGCCGGACGCCAGCTTCGGGACCTCACTGGACAGCTGGCGGTGTTCTTCGTGCTCGTCGTCGCCGCAGCAGAAGTGGTGGTGGGCCTGGCGATCATCGTCGCCGTGTTTAGGAATCGAAAGACCGCCTCGGTCGACGAGCTGCACGAGTTGAGGGGGTGACGATGGCCGACTTCTTCACCCGGAACATCTGGTTGATCATCCTGCTTCCGGCGATCGGCACGGTGTTCCTGCACTTCTTCGGCCGCAGGATCGGTGAGCCGCTCGCCGGATGGATCGCCTCGGCGATGATCGGCGGATCGTTCTTCGTCGGCCTGATCGCGGCGATCCCGCTGTTCCAGGGTGGGGCCGAGCCACATGTCGTGCACCTGTTCGACTGGATCCCCGCCCTCGGAGCGTCGGCAGAGCTGCTGTGGGACCCGCTCGCGGCGCTCATGGTGCTCATCGTCGCCGGCGTCGGCTGCGTGATTCACGTCTATGCGATCGGCTACATGCACGGAGACGACCGATTCGGGCGCTTCTTCGTCTACCTCAACCTGTTTGCCACCTCGATGTTGACCCTCGTGCTGGCGAACAACTTCGCGGTGCTGTTCGTCGGTTGGGAGCTCGTGGGACTGTGCTCCTACCTGCTCATCTCGTTCTGGTTCGTTCGCCCAACCGCGGCCGCTGCAGGCAAGAAGGCTTTCATCGTCAACCGGATCGGCGACTTCGGGTTCCTCATCGGCCTGATGATCATCTTCTCGACGTTCGGAACGCTCTCCTACACGACGGTCCTCGACGATCCCGGCAAGCTCCTCGGAGCCGGCGCCGCCACCGCCGTCGGCCTGCTGCTGCTCGTCGGCGCTACCGGCAAGTCGGCGCAGCTTCCCCTCTACGTGTGGCTGCCGGACGCCATGGAGGGCCCAACCCCTGTCTCCGCGCTCATCCATGCCGCGACGATGGTTACGGCCGGTGTGTTCATGATCGCCAGGACCTCGGCGATCTACGCCCTGTCGGATACGGCATCGATCGTCGTTGCGACCATCGGAGCCCTGACGGCGTTCTACGCCGCGACGATCGCCATGGCGCAGAAAGACATCAAACGGGTGCTCGCCTACTCGACGATCAGCCAACTCGGGTACATGTTCCTCGGCGTCGGATCGGCGGCGTACGTCGCCGGCGTCTTCCACCTGATGACCCATGCGGCCTTCAAGGCGCTGCTGTTCCTCGGCGCCGGCGCCGTCATCCACGGGATGGCCGACGAGCAGGACATGTTCAAGATGGGTGGACTGTGGTCGAAGATGAAGACCACCGGCATCACCATGGCGATCGCGACGCTCGCCATCTCCGGGATTCCTCCGTTCGCGGGTTTCTGGTCCAAAGACGAGATCCTGGGTACGGCGTTCAACCGTGGTGGCTTCTGGGTGGTGCTGTGGGCGATCGGCCTCATTACCGCTGGGCTGACCGCGTTCTACATGACTCGGTGGTTTGTCCTCACGTTCCTCGGAGAGCCGAGATGGGACGACGGCGTGCACCCGCACGAGGCACCGAAGGTCATGACGGTTCCCCTGATGATCCTTGCCGTCCTCGCCACCGTCGGCGGGCTCATCAACACTCCTTTCAAAGCCGGTCTCGAGCACTTCCTGGAGCCTTCGTTCGAGGCGGTCACGATGGCCCACGAACCCGAAGGTGCCGCGCTGTGGCTGCTGGCGGCGCTCTCGGTTGTCGTCGCACTCGCCGGTATGACGATCGCCTGGCGCCTGTACACGCGACCCGACGGGGCTCGAGAGACCTGGACGACGGGTATCCCCTCGCTGTGGAGGCGCATGGGGAGCGCCTACTACATGGATGATGTGTACGGAACGGTGGTGGTAGCGCCCGGCAAGCTCGCATCCGCCTGGTCGGCGTTCGTCTTCGACGCCAAGGTGATCGACGGCTTCGTCAACGGTGTGGGCATCGTCGTTCGGCGCATCGGATCGGCGCTCCGACCGTTGCAGAGCGGCTATGTACGCAACTATGCGCTGACGATCGCAGCCGGTGTGGTGGGCCTCGTCATCTGGTTCCTGAGTACGGGAGGGCTGTAGCAGTGGACTTCCCGATCCTCAGCGTCTTGATCCTGCTTCCGTTCGCTGCGGCGGTTGTCGTGGCGCTGCTGCCCTCACGACGCACCGAGCTGTTCCTGCCGGTGGGATTCGCCCTGAGCTTCCTGCCGCTGGCACTGGCCGGCTACCTGTTCTACGCGTTCGAGACCGGACCCGCCGGCTTCCAGTTCGTCGAGGACGTCGCCTGGTACGCGCCGTGGGGAATCTCGTGGCACATGGGCGTCGACGGCATCTCGCTGCTGATGGTGCTGCTCACCGCGATCCTCGTACCGATTTCGCTTGCCGCTTCGACGTCGATCTCGAAACGTGTCAAGCAGTTCGTCGTGTTCAACCTGCTGCTCGAGGGAGGCCTCATGGGTGTCTTCCTCAGCCTCGACATGTTCATGTTCTTCGTGTTCTTCGAAGTGATCCTCGTTCCGATGTACTTCATCATCGGTGTGTGGGGCTCCGAACGGCGGATCTACGCGGCGATCAAGTTCTTCATCTTCACGGCGTTCGGCTCCGCGCTCATGCTCGCCGGGATCATCGCGCTGGCATTGATGCACGGAGACCAGTACGGGGGGCAGATCAGCTTCGACTACCTGAGCTGGCTGACGCTTCAGATACCGCCGAACACCGAGATGTGGCTCTTCGGGGCGTTCGCGATCGCCTTCGCCATCAAGGTTCCGATGTTCCCGTTCCACACGTGGCTGCCGGACGCGCACGTCGAGGCACCCACGGCCGGGTCGGTGATGCTTGCCGGCGTTCTCCTGAAGATGGGCACCTACGGGCTGCTGCGCTTCAACCTTGGCCTGTTCCCCAACGCGACCGTCAAGTTCGTGCCGGTACTGGCCGTGCTGGCAGTCATCGGCATCGTCTACGGGGCAGCGGTGGCGATCGTGCAGCCGAACCTCAAGAAGCTGGTCGCCTACTCCTCGGTCAGCCACCTCGGCTTCATCGTGCTCGGCATCTTCGCCTTGACCTCACAGGGCCTGGAGGGTGGGGTCATCCAGATGTTCAACCACGGCATCACCACCGGGGCGCTGTTCCTCCTCGTCGGGATGATCTACGAGCGGCGCCACACCAAGGACATCGCCGAGTTCGGCGGGATCCAGAAAGTGATGCCGATCTTCGCCGGGTTCTTCCTGTTCACCGCGTTCGCGTCGATCGGACTTCCCAGCCTGAACGGCTTCATCGGCGAGTTCCTGATCCTGATGGGCAGTTTCCTGACGCTGAAGTGGTACGCCATCATCGCCGCATCCGGCGTCATCCTCGCTGCCGTGTACCTGCTGTGGGCCTACGAGCGTGTCTTCACCGGGCCGATCGTCAAACCGGAGAACGAGAAACTGCTCGATCTGGACTTCCGTGAAATCGCCATCCTGTCGACCCTCGCTGCGCTGATGCTGATCATCGGTCTCTACCCCAAGATCGCGCTCGACAAGATCGGTCCATCCACCGAGGCGGTGCTCGACCGCATCGAGTCGGCGACGACGTATCAGGTGCCTGCTCCAGGGCGGCTGGCGGACATCGTGGAGGCGATCGGCGGTGAGTAGCGTGACAGTGTCCTACCTGGCCATCGGGCCCGAGATCATCCTCACCCTGGGCGCGGTCGTCGTGCTGATGGTCGATGTGTTCCGCAAGCCGTCGCCGCGCGTCCACGCTTGGCTGGCCGCGGCAACACTGGCATTGGCCGGCGTCGCCGTTGGTTTCCAGTGGGCCTCCGCGTCGGATGCGGCGAGTTCATCCTTCGCGGGGATGCTCGTCACCGACACCTTCGGAGCGTTCGCAAGTTTCGTCCTCGTGGGCGTCGCAGCACTCGGCCTCGCCGTCGGGTGGGGGATGGTCAAGGAACTGGGCCGGCGTGGCGCCGAGGGGATCGTGCTGGTGTTCATGGCCGCCGCCGGATTCATGCTCATGGCCACATCGGTCAACCTGGTGCTGATCTTCGTCGGTCTCGAGATCGCGTCGATGTCGCTGTATGTCCTCGCCGGGATCACGCGAAAGACCCTGCAGGCGGACGAGGCCGCGCTCAAGTACTTCCTGCTCGGTTCGTTCGCGTCGGCGGTGTTCGTCTACGGCGCAGCACTGACCTTCGCGGGAACAGGGTCGCTGTCGGTGTTCGGGATCGCCCAGTTCTTCAGCACCAATGTGCTGCTTCGCCCCGGTGTGGTACTGGTTGGGATGGCCCTGCTCATCGTCGGGGTGGCCTTCAAGGTTTCCGCCGCTCCGTTCCACGTGTGGGCACCGGACGCCTACCAAGGCTCACCGGCCGGCATCGTCGGATTCATGGTTGCCGCCGCCAAGGTCGGTGCGTTTGCCGCTCTTGCCCGGATCCTCTTCTTCGCGTTCCCCCGATTCATCGACGAGTGGTCCACGGGACTGTCACTCCTCGCCGCGATCTCGATCGTCGTCGGAATGCTGCTCGCCATCGCCCAAACCGATATCCGGCGCATGCTCGCCTACTCGTCGGTCGCGCACGCCGGATTCATCCTGACGGCGATGACGGCAGGGTCGGCGGGGATGCCGGCCGTCTGGTTCTACCTCGCGGTCTACACGGCACAGCTGCTCGGTGCGTTCGCGGTCGTCGCCGCTGTCGCCGGCCCGACGGGAGCCGAGTCACCCCTGAGTGACTACACAGGACTTGCCGAACGGTCACCGCTGCTCGCCGGATCCCTGGCCCTGTTCATGATCGCCATGTCGGGCGTTCCTCTCACATCAGGGTTCGTCGCCAAGTTCGCATCGTTCACCGCGGCATGGCAGGGCGGCTTCGAGTGGCTGGTGATCCTGGCGGTGCTGGCCTCGGTCGCCGGTTTCTTCTTCTACCTGCGAGTGATCGTGCTCATGTATATGCAATCGCCTGCCCTCGCCGAAGCACCGGGCGCCGCGCCTGCCCGGTTCGAGGCAGTCGGTGCGGTCAGGTGGGTGCTGATCATCACCGTGGCGATCACCCTCGTCTTCGGCATCATCCCGGGCCCGCTGCTCGACATGGCCCGGCAGGCGTTCCCGTTCTAGCCCCCGGAACCCCCAACCCAGGGCTCAGGAGTACCGCCACGGTACCTACCAACCCTGGGCTC
>CBEVHI010000041.1:0-11644 GCA_965549635.1 uncultured bacterium
CTGGCTGCTGGCTGCTGGCTGCTGGCTGCGAGCGAAGCGACGCACTTCCGTACCCGGTAACCTTTGGGGTAAGGAGGTCGGTTTGCGGGTACTCATCGTCGATGACCACGAGATCGTGCGCAAGGGGCTGGTGACGCTGCTCGGCGCCGAGGACAGCCTCGAGATCGTCGGCGAGGCCGGGACGGTCGAGGAGGCGATCCGAAGAGTCGGCTACGACGCTCCTGAAGTCGTCGTCATGGATGTCCGGCTTCCCGACGGGAGCGGGATCGAGGCGTGCCGCGAGATCAGGCAGCGTTGGCCGAACGTGCGGGTGCTCATGCTCACTTCGTTTGCCGATGAGGAAGCGCTGTTCGCCTCCATCATGGCCGGGGCCGCGGGGTACGTGCTCAAGCGCGTGGACGCAAAACATCTTGTCGACAGCATTCGTCGTGTCGGGGCAGGCGAATCGCTCCTCGATCCGACGATGACCGAGCACGTGTTCCGCAGAATCCGTGGTGACGAACCGACCGATCCGCTGATTGCCCGCCTCTCACCGCAGGAGCGCAAGATCCTCGATCTCATATCCGAAGGCTTGACCAACAGGGAGATCGCCGAGGAGCTGTTCCTGGCCGAGAAGACGGTCAAGAACTACGTTTCGAACCTGCTCAACAAGCTCGGCATGACCCGGCGGACCGAGGCGGCTGCATACTCGGCTCGGCTCGCGGCGAAGAAGGAGAGGGAGTACCCGCCGGAACAGTGGGGAGATGCATTGTCATGATCATCACCGTTGGAACAGATGGATCCGATCACTCGATAGTGGCACTTCGGAGGGCGATCCAGCTCGCCGAGATGTGGGGAGCCGAGCTGCATGTCGTGCACGTGATGCACATCCCCAGCACGCTCCTCGGTGCGCTCAGTCAGGTCCCAGCCGATCTCGCCTCGCTCGAGCAAGCGCAGCGGCAGATGGTGTGGGACGTCATCGAGCCCGTCATGGGCGAGACCTCCATCGATGTGCGCAAAGTGAACCTGGATGGCTATCCGGCCGATGCCATTGTGGACTACGCCAAGAAGGTGAAGTCGAACCTGATCGTGGTCGGCTCACGTGGCAGAGGCGAACTGGCAGCTCTGGTATTGGGGAGTACGAGCCATCGAATCGTCCACCTATCGGCGTGCGACGTATTCGTAGTGAAAGGACCTTGCGAATGAGAGTGCTCGACATCATGACGATGGACGTTCTCACCACGAGTCCGGCAGCCTCCCTCAAAGATGCGGCCCGGACGATGGTTCGCGCGGGAGTAAGTGGCTTGCCGGTGATTGGAGAGTCTGGCGAGCTCGTCGGCATCATCACCGAGGCAGACTTCCTGGAGCGTGAGGCGGATCGGTCACGGCGACGACTCCTCAACGCGATGTTGCAGGAGTGCGACTCCGTCGTCGACGCTGAAACGGTTGGGGAAGTGATGACCAGGGACCCTGTGGTCATCTTCCCGGAAGCGAGCGTCACGGAAGCGGCGCGCCTGATGGCGCACAATCATGTGAAACGACTGCCAGTCGTCGGCGCCGATGGGATGCTGGTGGGCATCATCAGCAGGGCCGATGTCGTAGCCGTATTCACCCGTCCCGACGATGTCATCGAGGACGAGATTCGTGAGGACATCGTGCACAGGGTCCTGCTCCTGGACAGCGACGCCATCGACGTGACGGTCAAGGACGGTGTCGTCTCCGCGACGGGGTCCGTTGAGACCGCCACCGATGCCCGATTGCTGGAGGAGTTGGTGCGGCGCATCGACGGTGTCGTGAAAATGGAGTCGCACATCACCTTCGGAGTCGATGACACTTGACGGATCGATGGTTGGGGGCGGGGGAAGGATGGCTCGCGTGTGCGCACGCGACCGGCTTCTGCAAAGAGGTGTGGACACCACTCGTTGCCGACTTGCGCGAAGCCGGTGAACCGCGGTCGGTGATCGCCTGGGATGCCCCAGGGCATGGCGACACCGAACCTCTCGACCTCCCGGTCGACTGGTGGGACATCGCCAAGCATGGGCTCGAGGTGGTTGCCGACCTGGCAGGGCCAATCGTGGGAGTGGGGCACTCGATGGGTGGAGCAACCCTCGCCATGGCAGAGCTTCTCGAGCCCGGCACGTTCGCCGGACTCGTTCTGATCGAGCCGGTCATCTTCCCTCCGCCGTTTGAGAGAGCCGACGACTTCCCTCTCGTAGGGAGGGCGCAGCGGCGCCGGGATGGATTCGCCGGCATCGACGAGGCTCTTGAACACTACGCGCAGCCATTCGCGGGCTGGGATCACAGGGTGCTCGACGCCTACGTGCGTGGCGGCCTGCGAGAGGGCGGCGGACGCTGGTGGCTCAAGTGCAGGCCGGAGATCGAGGCTGAGACGTACCGGGGAGCGACCGCTCACGGTCTCTACTCGCGGTTGGGCGAGCTGGATCTCCCCGTTCTCGTGCTGGGGGGAGAGCACTCGACGACGTTCACACCTGAGTACATCGCCCACATTGCAGGGCTGATCCCCGGTGCTGGTCACGAAGTGCTGTCCAACGTCTCGCACTTCCTGCCTATGGAACGTCCCGATCTCCTTGCCGAACGCGTCCGATCGTTCCCATCTCCGTAGACTCCGACCGTGCTGCTTCCCGACTTCGATACAACCACTGACGGGTGGGTTCCGTGGGCGGTCGAGCCACTCGAGATTGCGCGATCGGCACAGGACGCCGGAGTCCCGGTCTTCTACTTCCGGGGCCGGGACGAGATCGTCGGTCTCGGGGTCGCCTGGAGAGGCAGCGACATGGCCGAAACCCCGCCTGTCGGCGGACGGTTGATCTTCGGGTTCCCTTTCGATCCATCCGATGCAGCGAGCCTGGTCGTGCCGGCAGCGACCGTCTACAGGAGCACCGCCGGCACTCGCCTGCGGGTGGCACCGGGCCATGACGAAATGGTCGAGCTGCTTGGCGCCCTGGAGGAGCCCGAACCACCGCAGGCGCCCATCGGCTCGGTGTCGGATCGAGCCCCAGAACCGGATGTGTGGAAGACGGCCGTGGGGCAAGCCCGCCGGGCGATTGAACGCGGGCAGTTCGCGAAAGTGGTGCTGGGTCGCACCGTCACGCTTGCTCTCGATGATGCCAGGCCGTTTGACGTCGTTGCTCTTCTGGGAGAGCGATTCCCGGCCGCCTACCTGTACGCGTGGAAGGAAGGTGACTCCACGTTCCTCGGTGCCAGCCCCGAACTGCTGATCGAGCGCCGTGGCGACTGGATCCGATCGCTTCCGCTCGCCGGGAGCGCCAAGCGCGGCCGAGATCAGACAGAGGATGAGGAAGCGGCGCGTGGTCTGCTCGAGAGCAGCAAGGATCGGTTCGAGCATCAGCTGGTCGTCGACGGGATCGCCGGGGTGTTGGGATCCTTCAGCCAGGACCTGACGGTTCCGACAGAGCCGACGGTGATGCGGCTCGCCAACATCCAGCATCTTGGCTCCGAGATCTACGGCCATCTCGTCAACCCCGTCGGCGTTCGCGATCTGGCCACCGCCCTGCACCCGACGCCGGCAGTCTGCGGGACGCCGACGCAGGCTGCCCTCGATTACATCCGGTCGGTGGAGACCTCCGGTCGCGGATGGTACGCGGGCGGCGTCGGCTGGGCCGACGCTTCCGGTGACGGTGAGGTGGCAGTGGCGCTGCGCTGTGCGTTGCTGCAGGAGGACAAGGCCCGGATCTATGCCGGCGCGGGGATCATGCGCGACTCCGACCCCGAATCGGAAATGCTCGAGACCGAAGCGAAGTTGCGGGCCTTGCTGGACCTGTTCCGCGCTCGGGGCGACTCAGGCACATAGGCGGGTCGAAACGCTACGAGAGCGAGAGTTCGACTCGAGCCAGTGCCTCTTCGTGCAGTGTCACGTTTTGCTTCCTATCCGTCCGCACCTCCAGAAGTGACGGACCGGACTCGGCGAGTGCCGCGGCAAAGTCGTCCGGGTGTTCGATGAGTTCCGCTCGGAGCCCCAACGCGTCGGCGACGGGCACGAAGGAGATCCCATGCGGGGTCGAGAACACTCGTTCGAAGTGACGGGGGAGCCCTGCCTGGGGCAGAAACGAGAAGATGCCGCCACCGTCGTTGTTCACCACGATGACGGTCAGAGGCAGCCGCAGCCGGACGGCCGTTGCCAGGGCGTTCATGTCGTGCAGCATCGAGAGATCACCGGCGAGCGCGAAAGTGCGGGTTCCGGTTGCCGCAGCTCCAAGCGCCGATGAGATGAGACCGTCGATGCCGTTCGCTCCGCGGTTCGCCATGAAGCGGATCGGACGCTCGATCGATGGGAAGAACAGATCCACGTCCCTGATGGGCATCGAGGACGCGATGTACAGGTTCGAGTTCGCCGGAAGGCCATCGGCGAGCTGCTGAACCACGGCCGGCTCGGACGGGAACGGCGATCCGGCCAGCGCCCTGGCCGCCGCGGTGTCCGCCCGTTGCCATGATTCGCTCCAGGCTCGGCCGATCGGCTCGACGGCCAGCTCCGAGATCCAGACCGGATCCGTGTTGATCAGGAGCTGGGCTGTCATGGTCGGGTCGCGCCCGGGGACGTCATCGACAGCGACTTGGGGAACCTCGGGGTGAGCCTGCAGCCACGTCGAGAAAGCCTTGGAGGTGAGCGGTGCACCGATGCGCAGCACCGCCTCGGGCATGCCGGGAATCCGGCCGGATCGAAAGAGCGCATCTCCGGATGAGATCACGTTGGAGCGGTCGTGCTCACCGGCGCGCAGCTGGCTGAGGGGGTCAGCCATGATCGGCCATCCTGCCCGCCGTGCCAGGTCCACGACAGCATGCACGGAGTCGATGCCGTCCGAGGGTCCTGCGGCAACCAGCACCCTCTTGTTGCCCAGGATCTTCGCTACCGCTCGGAGCGAGCTTTCGTCGACAGCTGGTTCGGCTGCCTGTGGACGATCGAGCGAGGGCGGCTCGGGAAGTGACAGATCGGTGGGCACGAGAGGCTCACGGAATCCCAGGTTGAGGTGGACCGGACCGGCAGGATGGCGACTGGCTGTCTCCCAGGTGAAGGCTGCGAGTCGAACGATCGCATCGGTGTCCATGTCGCCGAGCATCAGGTCGCGAGTCATCCCTACGTTCGATCCGAACAGACCGACCTGGTCGATCGTCTGCGGAGCGCCGATCGCCCGGAGTTCAGGTGGGCGGTCGGCGGTGAGGAGCAGCAGTGGGGTGGCCCCATACCGGGCTTCGACGACAGCAGGAAGCAGCTCCGCGGCAGCCGTCCCCGACGTCGTGACCACGGCGACGGGTGCTCGTGTCGCTTTGGCCAGCCCGAGTGCGAAGAACGACGATGAGCGCTCGTCATGGTGGATCCAGTCGGTGACAGAGGGGTGTTCTGCGAACGCCAGTGTGAGCGGCGTGTTCCTCGATCCAGGCGTCACGCAGGCGTGCCGGAGGCCGAGCCGGGCGAGTGTTCCCACGAGAAGGGCGGCCGCCCTGTAGGCAGTATTGCTCACGAGCAGCAACAATACAGGTCATGGATGTGCTTCCGGTCCGGACGTTTCCCGGCGCCCCTCCGCCGATCGTTGCGCTGCACGGATTCACGCAACACGGGGAGATGTTCTCCGAGCTTGCGAACCAGCTGGGAGTTGCCGTTGTTGCACCCGACCTTCCCGGTCACGGGCGTGCCGCGCGGCTGGATACGACATTCGCCGGTGTCATCGATTCGGTTGCTGCCGTCGTCGATGGGGGGATCCTGGCCGGCTACTCGCAGGGAGGCCGGATCGCGTTGGGGGTCGCTCTCGAACATCCCGACGCTGTCTCCCGCCTGATCCTGATCTCGGCCGGCCTGGGGCTCCGCGACGAATCCGATCGGAGGGAACGCGTGGCCGGAGACGAAGCGCTGGCGCAGACGCTCGAACGCGACGGTCTCGAGGTGTTCCTCGATTGGTGGATGCGAAGGCCGCTCTTCGCAGGCCTGCGCGCAAGGGGTCCCGGGTGGGCGGAGCGAGACCTTCACTCGAGATTGGAGAACACGGCCGCAGGAGTCGCCGCGGCTCTTCGAGGTTTTGGCCAGGGTGCCCAGCCGTGGTTCGGTGATCGGCTCGGCGAGTTGGCAATGCCGGTCCTGTATCTCGCCGGATCGCAGGATCCCACCTACACCGCAATTGGCGAACGCGTCGCTGCACAGGCACCTGATGCTCGTCTCGTCGTTGTCGGTGACGCCGGTCACGCCCTCGTTGGCGAAGCACCGGCACAGGTGGCTCGAGAGATCACCGACTTCCTCGTCTGAGCCGGGTCCAAGCTCTGTGGATCGGCCCGCCGCGGATTGGGAGCGCCGTCGCAAACGGGCGAGAATGAGCAAACCGACTGCAACGGAGGTTGTGATGAGCGAACGGGTGCTGATTCTGGGAGCGGCGGGAAGGGACTTCCACAACTTCAACGTCCTGTATCGGGACGATCCTGCCTACGAGGTCGTGGCGTTCACTGCCACGCAGATTCCGAACATCGACGACAGGAAGTACCCGGCCTCACTGGCGGGGAAGCTGTACCCGGAAGGCATCCCGATCGTGCCGGAGTCCGAACTGGAACGTCTTGTCGCCGCCTACGGCGTCGACAAGGTCATATTCGCCTACAGCGACGTTCCTCACGAACATGTGATGCACCTCGCAGCACGGGCCGTGGCAGCGGGCGCGTCATATGAGCTTCCAGGGGCCGCCACCATGATCTCGTCTGAACTCCCCGTCGTCGCGGTGACCGCAGCCAGGACGGGTGCGGGCAAGTCCCCGACCAGTCGTGCGGTCTGGCATGTCCTCAACGACGCCGGCAGACGGGTCGCCGCGATCCGACACCCCATGCCCTACGGGGATCTCGCCAGACAGGCGGTCCAGCGGTTTGCCACCTACCAGGACTTCATCGACGCTGACTGCACGATCGAGGAGCGCGAGGAGTATGAGCCCTACATCGAACAGGGCGGGGTGATCTTCGCCGGGGTCGACTACGAAGCGATCCTGCGGCGCGCCGAGCAGGAGGCAGACGTCATCCTCTGGGACGGCGGCAACAACGACCTTCCCTTCTACCGCCCCGACCTGCATATCTGTGTCGTCGACCCGCACCGGCCAGGACACGAGCTGAAGTACTGGCCGGGTGAGGCGAATCTGCGGCGCGCCGACGTCGTAATCGTCAACAAGGTAGGGACGGCAGCAGAAGAGAACGTGGCCGCGGTGCTCGCCAACACGCGCGAGGCCAACCCCGGAGCGACCGTGCTCCAGGCAAACTCGCCGATCACCGTCGCCGACCCGGACCTCATCGCCGGCAAGCGGGTGTTGGTGATCGAGGATGGTCCGACGCTGACCCATGGGAGCATGGCCTACGGTGCCGGAGTGATCGCCGCTCGAGACAACGGGGCCTTGGAGCTGATCGACCCCCGCCCGTTCGCGGTCGGATCGATTGCCGCCACATTCGAGAAGTTCCCTCACATCGGTCCGCTGCTGCCCGCGATGGGCTACGGAGACGAGCAACGGGCGGAACTGGCCGAAACGATCAAGCGGGCGAATCCGGACACGGTCGTCGTGGCGACCCCGGTGAACCTGCTCCCATTGCTCGACCTGGACCTGCCTGGAACGCGAGTCACGTACGGGATCGATATCGTCGACGGGCCTTCGCTCGGGGAGCTGCTGGCCCGGCTCTGAGCCATCCATCACGAAGGGACGTTCGCGAGTATCAATGGGTCTGATGGCCCTGGGACGCTGCGACATCGCAACCTAGAGTTGAGGCGATGAGGGGTCGAATGCCGCGAACGGTCGGTCTGATCTCCCTGGTTGGCCTCGCCGTCATGGCGGTGGTTCTGCTGGTGGGAGTCGACGCGTCGGCACAGGAGGACGTCCGGTGGGACAACTCCTACTGCTTGTCCTGCCACGAGGGGAGCTCGGTCTCGATTCCACTGCCATCCGGCGAATTGCTTCCGGTCGGTGTCGATGCTCGAGAGTACGAAGGTTCGGTCCACGGAGCGCTCGAGATCAACTGCGTGCTCTGCCATTCGAGCATTACTCCCTACCCGCACGCTCCGATCACGGCCGAGTCCAGCCGGGAGTTCACCGTCCAGATGTATCAGGCGTGCTCCACGTGCCACTACTCCGAGTACACAGAGACACGAGACAGCGACCACGAACGGGCTCGTCTGGCTGGGATCGAAGAGGCGGCGGTGTGCTCGGACTGCCACGGATCCCATGGGGTGCAGGCTCCGGGCGAGCCCCGAACCGACATCCCGCTCACCTGCCGGAAGTGCCACTCGGAGATCTATGACGCCTATGGGCAGAGCGTGCACGGGGAGGCGCTCACGACAGGGAACCCCGACGTTCCCACGTGTACGGACTGTCACGGCGTCCATGACGTTGAGGGGCCCCATGATGGCTCCCCGTTTCACCTGTTCTCACCGCAGATCTGCGCAGACTGTCACGCCGACGGGACGCTGATGGAAAAATACGGGATCTCGACGAACGTGTTCGATTCCTACCTGTCGGACTTCCATGGCACGACGGTCGTACTGTTCGAGGACTTGGCCCCGGGGCAGGAGACCAACAAGCCGGTGTGCGTCGACTGTCATGGTGTGCACGACATCGAGGCGCCGAGCGTCGCCGACAGCTCGGTCTACAAAGAGAACCTTCTCGGCACCTGTCAGCGGTGTCATCCCGACGCGACCGTGAACTTCCCCGACGCCTGGCTGAGCCACTATCAGCCGAGTGTCGAACACTCGCCGCTGGTCTACTGGGTCAACCGCTTCTACAAGGTGCTGATCCCGCTGGTCATCGGAGCGATGCTCGTTGCGGTGCTGCTGGACATCCGTAGGCGGCTGGCGGAGAGGCTGAGGCGGCGCCATGGTTGATGCCTCGGAGCGGATCCTCAGGTTCTCACTGTCCGACCGAGTCGAACACCTCGTGCAGATGGTGGCCTTCACCGGCCTGGCGATCAGCGGCCTCGTGCAGAAGTTCGCCGAAGGCTGGTTCGCGGACTGGGTCATCGGTCTGTTCGGTGGGATTGAGCAGACCCGCACGATTCATCACTGGCTCGCCACCCTCCTTCTCCTTTCGGTCGTGTATCACCTGGGCGTGCTCGGCTACAAACGCTTCGTGCTCCGGAGACCTCGCTCCCTGGTGCCCGACAAGGCCGACCTCGGAGCCGTAGTCGGCTGGCTGAAGTACAACATCGGGATGGCACCGGCCCCGCCGGCGGAGGGCCGCTACACGGTCGGCGAGAAGATCGAGTACTGGTCCCTCGTGTGGGGAACGGTGTTGATGGCGGTGACCGGGTTCATGTTGTGGAATCCGATCGCCACCACGAAGTTCCTTCCAGGGGTCTTCGTGCCGGCAGCCAAGGCCGCCCACGGGTGGGAGGCGGTCCTGGCCGTCTTGGCGATCATCGTCTGGCACTCCTACGACGTGCACTGGCGCCACTTCAACGTGTCTATCTTCACCGGGTACGCGTCTCGGGCCCTGATGGAGGAGCACCACTCACTCGAGCTTGCCGCCATCGAGTCAGGGGAATATGCGCCGAAGGTCGATCGAGCGGCGCTGCGCGAGCGTGCCTTCCGCTACTGGCCCGCCTTCGCTGTCCTGGCCGTTGTCCTGTTGTTCGGCATCTACCTGTTCGTGACGTTCGAGCAGACCGCCATCACGACGGTCGCGCCCTCCCCGATCACCGGACCGATCTACACACCACTGCCGACGACCACCGCTGCGCCGACGACCACTTCATCGACCACCACCACTGCTGCGCCGGCGACGACCACGCCGGCTTCAGGCAGTTCGACGACTTCGACGGTGGTGTCGGCGGGAGTGACCTGGGATGGGGAAGTGGCAGCGGTGTTCCAGGGTTCATGCGGCTCGTGTCATAGCGGTGGCGGGGCGGCGTCGGGTCTGGATGTGACGAGCTATGCAGGCTTGCTGGCCGGGGGGGTGAGTGGTGAGCCCGGGTTGGTTGTGGGTGATGTGGAGGCGAGTCTTGTGATCGTCAAGGTGGCCGACGGATCGCACTTCGGGAAGTTCTCGGATGAGGATCTTGCGTTGGTGCAGGACTGGATCGCCGCGGGTGCTCCGGAGCGTTGACGGGTAGTTTCGAGGAGGGATCGAGCGTGAGCGACCGAAAGATCGAAACAGGAGACGAACTGCGGGAGGCAAGGAGCCTCTACCGCCACCCGCTGGCAGCCGTTGGCGGCGCGATGGTGGTGGCCGGCCTGCTCGGGTTCGTCGTCCTGGCGTTCGTCGATCTCAGCTCTCCCGCGAGCAACCCGTACCGGGGCCTGGTCACCTTCATCGGCTTTCCTGTAATCGTTCTGGTCGGTGCCGTCCTCTTCCTGCTAGCGATTCGTGTCCAGGTCGTCAGGGCTCGGCGGCGGGGGGAGAGGGTCCGGTTCAATCTCCGCTTCGAGCCGTCGAACCCTCGCTACATGCGCTCTCTCGCACTGTTCGGCGTCCTCACCGCCATCCTGCTCGGTACCGTTGCCTGGGGCGGATTCAAGGGGTACGAGGTCACCGACTCCGCGTCGTTCTGTGGCGAGTCCTGCCACACCGTCATGGGCCCACAGTGGACCACCTACCAGGGATCGCCCCACGCTCGCGTGGCCTGCGCGGAGTGTCACATCGGTCCTGGTGCCGGCTTCTTCGTGCGATCCAAGATCGATGGCATCCGCCAGGTCCTGGCCGTGTGGACCGACTCGTTCACTCGGCCTATCGAGACCCCTGTCGAGAGTCTCCGACCTGCCCAGCAGACCTGCGAGGGCTGTCACTGGCCGGACCAGTTCTACGGCGAGAAGCTGGTCACCAGGACGTACTACCGCACCGACGAGGCCAACTCGCCGTGGACGATCAGCCTGTTGCTGAAGGTCGGCGGTGGAAACCCGAGAACCGGGAAGCTCGAGGGGATCCACTGGCACATGCTCGGCGACAACAAGATCGAGTACGTCGCGACGGACAGGAAACGACAGGAGATTCCGTGGGTGCGCTTCACGAACGGCGAGACCGGGGAGGTCACCGAGTTCAAGAGCCCAGAGACGGCCGTCGATCTGGCAGCGTCAGACATCGAAGTGCGCACACTCGACTGCATGGACTGCCACAACCGGCCCAGTCACGAGTTCCTCGCCCCGGCTACAGCCATCAATCTGGAGATGAACAAGGGCACGATCTCCAAGGAGCTTCCTTTCGTCCGCTGGCAGGGTCTGAACCTGCTCAACGCCCCGTACGAAACCAAGAACGAGGCCGATGAGGCGATCCGGTCGGGGCTGCTCGCCTACTACGCACAGAACTATGCCGGCCAGGTGGACCAGAGCACGGTCGACAGTGCGGCCGATGCTCTCGTGCGTATCTACGACACGAACTTCTTCCCGGAGATGAAGACCGACTATCGGGCCAGGGAGAACAACCTGAGCCACTTTGTCAACGACGGGTGCTTCCGGTGCCACTTCTCCGATCTGCAGACCGAGGACGGCACGTTGATCTCCTCCACTTGTACCTCGTGCCACACGATCGCCGCTCAGGGGCCGTCGGATGATGTTGCCGAGATCGAGAGCAGCGTCGCCGGTCTCGAGTTTCAGCATCCCGTCAACATCGGGGAAGCCTGGAAGAAGATCAAGTGCACCCAGTGCCACACGCCGGCGCAGGGGTACTAGAAGAAGCTGACAGCCGACAGC
>CBEVHI010000042.1:0-11636 GCA_965549635.1 uncultured bacterium
CGTCGCGCATCATCCGCTCCGCCGGATAGTCCTTCACGTAGCCGTAGCCGCCGAGTACCTGCACCGCGTCGGTGGTCACCTGCATCGCCGTGTCAGAGGCGAAAGCCTTGGCGGCAGAGGCGACGTAGGTGAGCTCGGGATCCTGGCGGTCGATCATCGCGTGTGCTTCGTAGACGAGATGCCGGGCCGCTCGCGTCTTCATGTCCATGTCGGCGAGCATGAAGCCGATCGCCTGATTGTCGATGATGCGATGACCGAACTGCTTGCGTTCCTTGGCGTAGTCTCGTGCCAGTTCAAAGGCTCCCTGGGCGATGCCGAGCGCCTGTGCGGCGATGCCGGGACGTGAACGGTCGAGGGTCATCATGGCGATCTTGAACCCTTCACCGAGCTCTCCGACGAGGTTGCCGGCGGGAACGCGGACATCATCGATCGTCAGTTCGCCCGTCGGTGAGCCGTGAAGTCCCATCTTGTGTTCATACCGGGTCACCTCGAAGCCTGGCGTGCTTGCCGGCACGATGAAACAGGAGATGCCCCGGTGGCCGGCCTCGGGGTTCGTCTTGGCGAAGATCGTGTAGACCGTGGCCGGGCCGGCATTGGAGATGAAGCGTTTCCCCCCGTTGATGACCCACTCGTCGCCGTCGCGGACCGCTTTGGTTCGCATCGCAGCCACGTCTGACCCTGCTTCGGGCTCCGTCAGCCCGTAGGCTGCCTGTTCTTCACCGGCGATGATCTTCGGAATCCAGGCGTTCTGCTGTTCCCGTGTGCCTTTCAACAGCACCGGGATCATGCCGAGTTTGTTGAGGAGGGGGATCATGACTGCCGAGGCACTGACCCTGGACATCTCCTCCACCAGGATGGCCTGGGTGATCGAGTCGGCACCGGCGCCGCCGGCATCCTCGGGGAACATCACCGAGAGGAGATCAGCCTTGACCATCTCCTTGTGGAGGTCTGCGGGGTATTCGTCGGTGGCGTCGATCTCCTCGGCCCGGGGGGCGATCTTGTCTTCGGAGAACTGCCGGACCATGGCCCGGAAGTCATCGTGGATGTCGGACAGCTGATATGGATCGCTCATGATGTCTCCTTGCCACACGTCGGACTTCTGTCCGTCTGGCCGGCCGGCCGACGAGTCCGACCGCATCATAGGGAGTTGGTCTTTGCCGCTTGTTCTGACCGGTGACCCGGCAACGGCCCTGCCTCCGAGGAAGGACTTCCCTATGGCCGCAGTTGCAGGTGTTCCTCCGATGCACCGACGACGCTGTCACGTTCCCAGTACAGCGGTGCGGTCTCACCGGTTGCCCACCGTTCGATCATGTCGTCGTAGTGGCGGTGATAGGCGTGGCCGGATTGCCCGGTCGTATGGATCCCGGTCGAGGCATCGAAGTCGGAGAAGTCGACCACCATGCGCAATGAAGGCAGTGCCAGCACTTCGTAGCCTTCTTCAACCAGCCAGCTGGTGGCATTCACCATGTCGGTGCCTCCAGGGACCGGGAACGGTCCGCGATTGAACAACATCTCGATCGGCGCGATCCCGGACTTACCGAAGGTTCCGTTCACGAATGTGGCGGTGTGCAGGTCACCCCAGTGCCACGATCCGGGCGTACCGAGCGTGTCCGTCAACTCGTTGTAGGCCGAGAGGAGGGCGCCTTCGAGGATGTCGTCCCTTGTCTCGACGCTCGTGGTGGTCTGGTCGTCCCACCAGACACTGCTCGGGTCGTCGAGGAGCAGACGGATCGCCTCGAGCGAGTTGTCTCTCCCCGTTGGACGAAGCTTCTCCGGCAACTCGTCGTTGTAGGTCGACGCCAGCAGATGCTTCCAAACCGCACCGAACAACGCGGCGCCCTGGCTGTCGACGTCGAAACGGTACTCCCCGCCGTCATCGGCCCATGACTCCAGGATCGCTTGGGCCTCGCGGACCTCTGGAGAACCGGATGGCAGTCCGACCAGACGCGGGACGAGGATGTCGGCATGCAGGCTGGCGGAGTCGAACTGCATCGCCCGCACGTCATCGGGGGTGATCGGGGCGTCCGCCCCGGTGATCATGTCGACGATTCTTTGCGCCCGGGTTCCGTAGGCCCACTCGCGGGCCAGGAACGGTCCGACTCCCGGCCTGGTCACGGCATTGTTGGCGGTGACGATGAACCCCTCGGGTGGATCGAAACTCTCGGGGAGCTGATCGAAGGGGATGTAGCCGGCCCACTCGTACAGGTCCGTCCACCCTGGCACGATGCTGCGACCGTCACCCGCGGCCCTGATCGGGATCTTGCCCGGTGAGTGGTACCCGATGTGCCCTTCGGTGTCCGCATAGACGAAGTTCTGCGACGGAACGTCCCACATGGACAGGCCTTCGAGGAACTCGTTCCAGTTGGAGGCGCGGTTGATGGCTACGACCGCCTCCAACACACGGGACGGTTCGAATGCTGTCCATCGCAGTGAAATCGCGTACTGCTCGGGGAGGCGAACATTGGTCTCCTCATCGAAGTCCTCGAGGGAGCCGTAGACCTCCGAGATGATCGGGCCGTGACGGGTGACCCTGACGTTCATCTGCACGGGATCCCCCCCGGCAACGTCGATGGTCTCGACGCGCGTGTCGGCGTCGATCCACTCGCCATTGACCTCATACTGGTTCGAGTCGGCAGGATTGATCTTCTCGATGTACAGATCCTGGACGTCTGCAGCCAGATTGGTGACACCCCAGGCGATGTTGGCGTTGTGACCGATGACGACCCCGGGAGCGCCGAGCAGTGAGAAACCGGCGACCTCGTACGGGCACGCGGCCGACACCGTCGTGCAGTGCAGGGCCGTCTCGTACCAGATGGCCGGCATCTGGATGCCGAGGTGGGGGTCGTTGGCGAGGATCGGCTCGCCGGTCGAGGTGAGTGCCCCCGAGATCACCCAGTTGTTCGAGCCGATGTCGGCTCCGCGTGGTCCGGTGAGCTGGTCGACGAGGGCAATGGTGTCCGCCGTGCGAGCGAGGAGGCCGTCGATTCCCTCCGGCAGCTCGGGTGCGCCGGCAGCCGTCGCGCTCGACGTGGCGTAGTCGGGAACGATGACCGGCCGATCGTCCGGGTAGCCGGGGAACAGGTCGTCGACGCGTTCGCCAACGATCTTGGACGTCTTGGCCCGGTAGATCTCGAGGTCCATGTTGGAACCGAGGTCCCAGGCCATCATCTTGGCCCAGACGAGGCTGTCGATCGGATCCCACGGAGCCGGCGTGTAGGAACGGTTGGTCAGCTTCAGCACCGCATACTCGAGGCTGAGGGATGGACCCTTGTGGTCGGCCAGGTAGGCGTTGACCCCCTCGGCGAACGAGGAGAGAGCGAGTGCCGCCTCTGGCGAAGTGTTGGCCCACTCTTGCTCGGCGACCCGTTCCCACCCGAGCGTGCGCAGGAACTGGTCGGTCTCCACCTGGGACTCTCCGAAGATCTCCGACAGCCGCCCGCGACCGACGTGGCGCTGGAAGTCCATCTGCCAGAAGCGGTCCTGCGCCTGCACGTACCCTTGGGCGAAGAACAGGTCGTGGCTGTCGCCGGCGTAGATGTGGGGGACTCCGTTGGCGTCGCGATAGATGTCGACCGGGTTGTCGAGTCCCGGCATCGCCAGTTCCCCGTTGGTCGTCGGGAACGAGGCACGCACCGCGAAGAACCCACCGGCGGCGATCAGGACGAGAAGTACGAGAACCAGGATGAAGAGGAACTTGAGAAATCTACGCATGAGCGCAGGCTAACGCCATGCGCCCCCCGCTTGGCGCGTTCAGGCCGGGGTGCGTTCCAGGAAGGTGAGCAGGACAACCAGGTAGATGATGGCGGCAGCCCCGAGTCCGGCAACGAACAGGCGATTCAGGAACCCCGACTCGTATCGCAGATGCATGTAGAAGGCGACGACGATTGCGAACTTGAGCAGCATGAGCAGGATCAGTGCGAACGTGTTGAAGCCACCGATATCGAAGTAGAACAGCGACACCTCGACCGCGGTCAATACGAAGAGGATGCCTGCGATGGCGATGTACTGCCGTGGGGTCGGGTGCGGTCGCTCGGCGGATTCCATGAGCTGCTCCTACCTGATCAGATAGACGACCGTGAAGATCACGATCCAGACGATGTCGACGAAGTGCCAGTACAAACCAACGAGTTCCAGGTTCATGCCGGAGGCGAAGGTGAGGGATCCTCTTCGCAGGGAGATCCCGACCAGGGCGAGCAGCATGATGACGCCCACCGTGACGTGAGCTCCGTGGAATCCGGTGAGCACGAAGAACGACGAGGACGCCGGGTTCGTCGCAAGGGTCATCCCCTCGTGATAGAAGGTCGCGAACTCGAAGACCTGACCTCCGAGGAACACCAAGCCGAGCCCGGCGGTGGCCAGCAGCCAGAGGCGAGTGTGCTTCTGATCCTTGCGGGTGAGGGCGGCGTGGGCGAGCACCATGGTCAGTGAGCTCATCAGCAGGATGAAGGACGACGCCGAGGTGAACGGAATGTTCAGGACCTCGCGGGGGTGGATGCCCTGCAGTTCTCTTCCCTTGAAGAGAAGGTAGTTCGTGATGAGAGCCCCGAAGAACAGCGCCTCCGAAGACAGGAAGGCCCACATGCCGACCTTGCGGGTGTCGATCCCTGTGCTCGTCTCGGCGTGCATGGCGCTTTCAGTCATGCGCCGGCTCCTCTTCGAGGGGTTCTTGACCCCAACTCACCATTGAGGCGAGCAGAGCGGCCCCACCGAGCAGGATCAGGGCGATCCCGAGGCCGGTGCTGTGATACAGGATGCCGAAAGCAAACAGCAGTGCCGAGAGCCCGGCGAGAGGCGGGAACGCCGAAGGGGCGGGCAGGTGGGGGCGATGCTCTGGGTTCGAGTGGGCGGTTTCGAGGTCGGCCAGGAGTTGATCCGCCTCTGGTCTGCGCACCGGTCGGCCGCTCTCGTCTTCGGTGTACTTGCGGTACCAGAAGTCGTCGAGTCGCTCCACAACCGGCAGTTCTCCGAAGTTGTACTCGGGAGGCGGTGAGGGAATGCTCCACTCGAGCGTTCTGGCGTCCCACGGGTCGGCGGTAGCCCGGGGCCCCCTGCGGCGGGAGTCGATCCAGTTGGCCATGAACACCAGCACCGAGATGGCGATGAGAAACGAGCCGATCGTGGACATCATGTTCCAGAAGTCGAGTCC
The DNA here is from genome assembly GCA_965549635.1 of uncultured bacterium. Taxonomy (GTDB): domain Bacteria; phylum Actinomycetota; class Acidimicrobiia; order Spongiisociales; family UBA4744; genus CBEVHI01. The sequence goes on from CBEVHI010000042.1 coordinate 5,147, forward strand.
CAGGTCTGCCGAATAGGTGTAGGTGCGTCGCACCATGCCCTGCAGGCCCAGCCAGTGCATCGGGCCGAATGTCAGGTTGAAACCGATGAACATCGTCCAGAAGTGGAACTTGGCGAGTCGCTCGTGGTAGAGGCGACCGGTCAGCTTCGGGAACCAGTAGTAGAGGCCTGCGAAGATCCCGAACATCGATCCGCCGAACAGCACGTAGTGGAAGTGCGCAACGATGTAGTAGGTGTCGGTCTGCTGCCAGTCGGCCGGCACCACCGAGTGCGTGACTCCGGAGAGACCTCCGATGGTGAACATGGCGACGAACCCGACCGCGAACAGCATGGGAGCGGTGAATCGGATCTTCCCGCCCCACATGGTGGCCACCCAGTTGAAGACCTTGATACCCGTGGGGATGGCGATGGTCATCGTGGACAGCCCAAACGCTGCTTGGGCGATCGGTCCGATCCCCGACGAGAACATGTGGTGTGCCCACACCCCGAACCCGAGGAAGCCGATGGCGATGCCGGCAAAGACGATCGCGGCATAGCCGAACAACGGCTTACGGCTGAACACCGGCAGCACCTCGGAGACGATGCCCATGACCGGCAGAATCAGTATGTAGACCTCCGGATGACCGAAGAGCCAGAACAGATGCTGATAGAGGACGGGGTCGCCTCCTCCCGACGCTTCGAAGAAGAGTGTTCCGAACTGGCGGTCGAAGATGAGCATGAAAATCGCCACGGTGATGATCGGGATCGAGAACAGCAGCAAGAAGTTCACGACCATTGACATCCACACGAACACCGGCATGCGCAGCAGAGTCATACCCTTGGCGCGCAGGTTGAAGATCGTGGTGAGCAGGTTCACCGATGACACAAGTGACCCGACACCGGCCAGAGCGAGACCAACCAGCCAGAAGTCGATCACCGACCCCGGTGAGAACTGCGCACCGCTGTTCGGCGGGTACATGAACCATCCACCGCCTGCCGCACTGCCGAGGCGGGAAATCGGTTCGGGCAGGAAACCGCCGACCGGTGCTCCTGCGGAGGCAAGCAGGAACGACGAGTAGAGCACTACGCCGCCGCCGAGGAAGAACCAGTATCCGAGAGCGTTCAGCCGCGGGAATGCCACATCGCGTGCGCCGAGCATCAGCGGGAGGAGGTAGTTCATGAATGCTGCGGCGATCGGCATGACGACCAGGAAGATCATCGTGGTCCCGTGCATCGTGAACAGGGTGTTGTACTCGGCCGGTGTCACGAACGCGTTCTCCGGTCGGGCGAGCTGGAGCCGCAGGAGCAGTGCTTCCAAACCGCCGACGATGAAGAAGACGAATCCGGTGTACCCGTAGAGCTTGGCGACGCGCTTGTGATCGACCGTCGTTATCCAACTCCAAAACCCGGATGTCGGGATTCGACTGCGAAGGAAGCCCGGGGGCGTCGAAAGGGTGGTCACTTCAGTGTCTCCATATAGGCGATGAGCGTGTCGATCTGCTCTGAGTCCAGACCGAGGTTGGGCATGAACGAGCCCGTTTTGACGAGTGGCGGGTTGGCGAGCCACTCGTGGAGGTCCGCCTCAGAGAAATCGAGTGAGGCACCGGCGATCACGTTCCGGCCGGCAAGGTGAGTGAGGTCGGGTGCAGGCGATGTGGCGATCTCCGAGACTCCCCGGATTACGTGGCAGGCCACGCATCCGCGGCCCAGGAACAGATCTTTGCCGTCCGCGGCGGCGGAGCCGGCGACCGGCTCGGCCGCCGGTGCCTGCTGCGCAACTACCCAGGAATCGAAGTCGGTCTGCTCCAACACCTGCACCCGGATTCGCATCTTCGCGTGGCTCAGACCGCAGAATTCTGCGCACTGGCCCCAGTACTCGCCGGGTTCGTCCGCCTCGAACTTGAGGAAGGTCGTCTGGCCGGGGATCACGTCCCGCTTGCCGGCAAGTCGCGGCACCCAGAAGCTGTGGACCACGTCGGCAGAGGTCATCACGAGGTCGATGGGTGTGCCGACCGGCACGACGAGGACGTTGGCGGTTGTGACGTTCTGTTCCGGGTAGGCGAATTCGAACCACCACTGGTGTCCGGTCACCTCGACCTGGAGCCCGTTGTCGGGACGAGTGGTCAGGTCGGCAACTGCTTTGACGGTAGGAATGGCCACTCCGACGAGAATGAGGGCAGGGATGATTGTCCAAATCACCTCGAGCCGGTTGTTGCCGTGAATCTGCTTGGGGTCTGCCGTATCGCCGCGATCGCGGAACTTCAGGGCCGCATAGACGATGGCGACCTCGACGAGCACGAAGATGATCCCCGCGATGATGAACACAGGAGTCGAGAGATCGAAGATTCGTTGCGCCTCAGGGCCGGCAGGCTTGAACGAGTCCATGGGAGCATCGCGCACGCAGGCGCTGAGTAGCAACGTCAGGACGGCGAACAGCGGCGCCCTCTTGAGCGCAGGCGTACCCTTGATCGGGCCGTTCACTTCCTCTCCCTCCCCGACGGCGCTGTGGAACGGTAGGTAGCGCCGGCCGTCGGAGACTAAGGGTGCTCTGGGCGCTACGCCAACCGTTTCCAGGACATTTCTCCCTGTGCTCAACGGGCGCAGGTGATCAATGTGCCGCCTCTCCCCACTGTCGTTGGTCCCGCCGAAGCCCTATCCTCGCGGCTCGTGAGCACCAATGGCCTTCGCATCACAGATCCACAGGCATCTCCGAACAGGTTCAAGGCATATGTCGCGCTCACCAAGCCACGCATCATCGAACTACTGCTGATCACCACCATTCCATCAATGGTGATCGCTGCGGGTGGCTGGCCGGGTACCTGGCTGGTTGTTGCCACGTTGATCGGTGGCACCCTCTCCGCCGGGGGAGCAAACGCCATCAACAACGTGGTCGACCGGGACATCGATGTCGTGATGCGGCGTACCCATCGTCGCCCGCTGCCGCGCGAGCTGATAGCTCCCGGGGCAGCGCTGCGGTTCGGTGTCGCCCTTGGCGCCGCCGGGTTCGTGTTTCTCTGGGTGCTGGTGAACCTTGTCGCTGCTCTCCTGTCGACCGCCGCTTTGCTGTTCTACGTGCTCATCTACACCGCCCTGCTCAAGCGGAACACGCCGCAGAACATCGTCATCGGTGGGGCGGCAGGAGGGGCGCCGGCCCTCGTCGGTTGGGCTGCCGTCACCGGCGGGTTGGGGTTGGCACCGTGGTTGCTCTTCTTGATCGTCTTTCTCTGGACCCCGCCCCACTTCTGGGCGCTGGCCATGCGCTACAAGGATGACTACGCCGCTGCCGGTATCCCCATGCTCCCTGTGGTGATCGGCGAGCGGCAGACCGCATGGCAGATGCTCGGCTACGCAATCCTCACCGTCCTGGCGACACTCGCCTTGTGGCCGGTGGCGACGATGGGGTGGCTCTACGCTGTCGCCGCTCTGACTCTGGGAGCTGTCCTGGTCTTCGAAACGGCTCGGCTCCTTCGGCACCCGGAGCGAGCGATGACCCTGTTCATCTACTCGACCATCTATCTGACCCTGCTGTCGGGGGCGATGGTCATCGATGTGTTTCTGCGGTAGCCGCTCGGCGGCAACCGATAACTCGGTACCTCGTACCGTGACCTGAGGGGCAACAGCACCGCGGGGCGCCTACTTCTCCTCCCATGTGAAGAGCCAGGCAGCCAGCGCCGGCCCAAGGATCGCCCAGAAGATGACGGCGGCGAGATCGGTGGCGAAGAAGTCCGCCTGGTGCACCGCGGCACGGAACAGGGCCGCGAGAGGCGCTGCGGGCAGGATCTTGGCGACCACGACCATGGCTGGGGGAAGCACCCAGATGGGGAAGATGATGTCTCCGAGCACCATCAGCAGGAGGTAGAGGCCGTTGGCCACGGCCAGGGTTGCCTCGGCGCGCAGAGTGCCGGCGATGAACAACCCGATACCGGACATGGCCGCGGAGCCGAGCAGCATTGCCGCAACGAACAGACCCGCGTTCACGTCGGCGCGCCAGTTGAACACGGTCATGGCCACTCCGACGAGGATCACCACTTGCACGATCTCGATGAGGAAGACCGATGAGGTCTTCGCGACGATGAGCGAGGTCCTGGGCATCGGCGTGGCGCCGAGACGTTTGAGGACGTGGTACTTGCGCTCAAACGCGGTGGTGATGGCCAGGCTCGTCAACGAGGCGGAGAGGATCGCCAGGGCGAGGAGGCCGGGTACGAGCATTTCCACGGTGAGGCCGAACAGCCCCGTGAATCCGAAGAACAGCAAGATTGCGAGGGGCACCAGGACGAGTAGAAGGAACGCTTCGCCCCGTCGTGCGGCGTTGATCAGCTCGAATCGGGTCTGGGCAACGGTGGCTCGCAGCACGCCTACTCCCCGTTCGTCAGTTCGAGGAAGACATCTTCGAGCCCTGTCGCGCCGACTCGCAGCTCGCGCAGCAGGACCCCCTGGTCTGCCAGCCACCCGGTCAGAGCGGCGAGGGACTCGGGCGTGACCGGGTCGATGTCGACGACATACTGTCCGGGAGAGAGCTCCCGTATCGTCGAGGGAGAGCCTGCTGTGTCAAGGCCAGGCTCGGTGAACAGTGTGACCGTGCCGCTGCTCTGGATGAGGTCGGATGGGGTGCCTTCGGCGACCAGCCTGCCATCGTTGATGATGCCGATTCGGTCTGACAGCCGTTCGGCCTCGTCCATGTAGTGCGTCGTCAGCAGTGTGGTCACGCCTTCGGTGTGGAGTTTGTCGACGATGGCCCATGTGGTTCTCCGTGCCATCGGGTCCATGCCCGCTGTCGGTTCGTCCAGGAAGAGCACTTCGGGCCTTCCGACGAGCGCCAGCGCAAGGGAGAGCCGCTGCTTCTCTCCACCGGAGAGCTGGCGGTAGGGAGTGGAGAGCCTGCTGTGCAGTCCGGTGAGCTCGACAAGTTCATCGAGGTCGCGGGGATCGTCGTGGAATGCCGCGAAGAGGCGGAGAGCCTCGAGTGGTCGTGTTGCCGGTGAGATGCCGCCCTCCTGGAGCATCACACCGATGCGTTTGTGCAGCTCCCTCGGGCTCCTGGTCGGGTCGATGCCGAGCACGGACACCTGGCCGTCGGTGGGGCTGCGCAGTCCTTCGAGGATCTCCACGGTGGTGGTCTTGCCGGCACCGTTCGGACCCAGTAGCGCGTAGGAAGTCCCTCGTTCCACAGCGAATGAAAGGCGGTCAACCGCCGTGTGCTGCCCGTACCGTTTGGTGAGGGTGTCGATGAGGATCGCTGGAGCCACGGGCGGGCATGGTAACCGGCCCAGAGCTGAGGAGATTCGGCCCCGAACGCCCGACTACGCCATCGCCGGAGCGGACGATCGCCTTGTGCTGTTGGAGCGGGCGCCGGTGGACCTGTGCTTGCTGTGGACTGTTGGCTGTGAGCTGTTCGCTCGAGGCTGTCAGGGCGGGTCGTTTCCTGTGGGGGAGAGGAGTCGTCGGCGTTGGGGTGGGGTGTCGGGGTCTACGCGGAACCCGAGACCGTGGATGGCGATGTGGTGGTGGTACCAGCAGAGGGTGGTGAGATTCTCCGGCTCGGTAGGCCCGCCTCGTGAGTAGGGGACGATGTGGTGGGGTTGGAGCCGGTAGCGGGAGGAGCATGCGTCGATGGTGCAGGCGCCGCCGTCTCGGTGCAGGATGGCTCGTCGGAGGGCGGGGGAGACGACCCTGGTTTTCCGTCCGACGGCGAGGGGTTGTCCGCTGGTGGTGAGGATCGTTTCGATGCGGGTGTCACAGAGGATCTCGTCGAGTGTCGACGGTCCGATCCGTGTCCCGGTGTCGAGGGCCACACCGGTTTCGGCGTTGGTGCGGGACGCCTCGGACAGATCCAGGAATACCGAGACCAGTGGTGTGGAGGTCTGTTCTCCTGCGGTTGCGGTGAGCGAGTCCTGTGCGATGGCGGTGAGGGCGTCGGCGTGGCGTTGCCCTCTGGTTCCTCTCGTTCCGTCGGGCAGCACCGGGAACGTGTCCGCTCTGGTGGTGAGGGCGGCTTCGACGATCGCACCGTCGACACCAGGCAACAGTCCCCAGAGCCGCCACGCAGTGAGATCGAGGTTGGGTTGCATGGCCAGATACCGGTCACAGACTGTTTGGTGTTCCCGATTCCGGGAGAGGCGATGTCTCCGAGAGGTCTCCCGGCGTAGCCCGGCGATATCGAACAGCCAGCCGGTCTCGAATGGGTCGGAGATCCCGGCCGCCGCCAAACGGGCCAACTCGACGGCCCGATCGAACGTCACCTCACCGGCTGCCAGCGCCTCGGCCACAGCCGGAGTATCCCGCACCGTCCCGGACGTGCGGACCAGTGCTGTGGCGGTCTCGGTGGCGACATCGAGGCGACTCGCCGTCCATTCGACCATCGAACGGCACCCGTCGGCGGTAGCCACCTGGCGTGCATCCAACTCGGCCAGCACGGCGATCTGCACCGCTCGTCCACGAGCGATCAGCACTTCGGTCGCTGCCAGCGTCTGTTCCAGATCGTCTGTTGTTCGCCTATCCATGCTCTCACCGTA
>CBEVHI010000043.1:0-11545 GCA_965549635.1 uncultured bacterium
GATCACATGGGTGGATGGGGCTGGGGAGGCGCCATCTTCATGGTGCTGATGGCGGCGCTGTTCATCGCGCTCCTCGTCTGGTTCATCGTGACGGTCGCGGGCAGACGCGGCGACGGCGGTGGTGCAACCACCAGCCAGGTGTCCCGTGCGAAGGCACTCCTTGATGAGCGCTACGCCAAGGGCGAGATCGACCGCGAGGACTATCTGCAGCGCAAAGCCGACCTCGACGGCTCCTAACGCGCCGGCTCGGGTAGTTTCGAGCCATGCGATCGGACGCCACCACCGTCGACGAGTACCTGGCCGGCCTACCGGATGATCGTCGCGCCGCGCTCGAGAAGGTGAGAGCGGTCATTCTGGAGAACCTGGCAGCGGGATTCGAAGAAGCCATGAACTGGGGGATGATCACCTACGAGGTCCCCCTCGAGATCAACCCCGATACGTACAACGGCAAGCCGCTGATGTACGCGGCGCTGGCATCGCAGAAGCGACACATGGCTGTGTATCTGACGAGCGTCTATCAGGACCCACAAACCCTCGAGTCCTTCCTCGAGCGATACCAAGCGACAGGCAAGAGACTCGACATGGGCAAGTCCTGTGTGCGGTTTCGGCGGATCGATGACCTCCCCATCGAACTGATCGGAGACGTGATCGGATCGATGACCGTCGACGAGTTCGTCACCATGGAGCGAGAGGCGAGAACCCGACGCTGAAAGCGGGCGTTAGTGTCTCTCCCGATGCTGATCGCCACTTCTCGGCTGACCCATCGCTACGGCGACATCGTCGCGCTCGCCGGACTCGATCTCGCCGTCCCATCAGGGAGGATCGGACTCGTCGGCGCCAACGGAGCCGGGAAGACGACGCTGATCCGGATCCTGCTCGGCATGCTGGCCCAGACCGAAGGACACGCGCGGGTTCTTGGCCTGGACACGCGCAGCGAGACACTGCCCCTGCGGTCCCGGGTCGGGTACATGCCGGAGAACGCCTGTCTGCCCGCCGCGCAGACGGCAGCCGACTTCGTCGCCTACGCCGCCGAACTCGCCGGCATCCCGGCTACCGATGCCCGCCGTCGCTCATCGGAGATCCTCTTCCTCGTCGGCCTGCATGAGGAGCGGTTCCGCTACCTGGGTGACTTCTCGACCGGGATGCTCCAGCGGGTCAAGCTGGCACAGGCCATCGTCCACGATCCGGAGGTCGCGTTCCTGGACGAGCCCGCTGCCGGTCTCGATCCGGAGGGCAGGGAGCACATGCTGGAGCTGGTCGGCCGGCTGGGTGAGTTCGGGATCAGCGTCGTCTACTCGTCGCACATCCTCGGTGACGTCGAGCGGACGTGCGATTGGGTGATCATGCTCGACGGGGGCCGGTTGGTCCGCTCGGGACCGATCGCCGCCATGGGAAGCGAGGATGCGCTGACCGTCGAAGTGCTGGGCGCCCCGGAGCCGTTCGTCGCCTGGCTGCAGGAACGTGGGGCATCGGCCGACGCCACCGGACGATCGATCCATGTTCACTTCGACGGCGATCCGTTCCTGCTCGTGCGTGATGGCCTTGCCGCCACCGGTACGGGGGTGCGCCGGATGGGTCGGAGGGCAAGGACACTCGAAGACGCTTTCATCGAGGACGCCCGGTTGCAGGGGGAAGCGTGAGCGACGCTGTCATCGTCGATCGCGGGTATCGCGGCTACGAGGGCCCAAGGCTCGGTCGTCGGGGAGCGATCGCTGCGGTCATCCGCGAGGGAGTGCGGCGGGCGTTGGGTCTTCGTCGAAAAGGGAGACGCAAGATCCTGCCGTGGTCACTCGTCGCCATGGCGCTCATCTCTGTTGCGGTCCTCGTCGGATTGCAGTGGGCCGCCCAGCAAGTCGGTGTCGAGGGCCTGGTGGCATCGCAGCTCCCCGGGTACGGGGAGTACTTCGACACCATCTCCCGGATCTCGCTGCTCTTCATCGCGTTCGCCACGCCGCAGCTGCTGATCCCTGACCGCAGGGAGGGCGTGCTCTCGGTCTACTTCTCCCGTCCGCTCCGTCCGATCGACTACCTGGGTGCGAAGTTCGCGGCGCTCGGGATCCTGGTCATGGGTTTCTATCTCGTACCCGAGATCGTGTTCCACATCTCGCTGGCGACGCTCGCCTCGGAGGGGTTCTTCTCGTATCTGGGGGGCAACCTCGATGTGCTGTGGCAGATCGTCGTGGTGTCACTCGTGTTCTTCATCGGCCATGCTTCGATCGCGTTCGGGGTGTCTGCCTTCGTACCGAGGACCGGGCTTGCCGCCGGTGTGTTCCTCGGGATCATGATCATCCTCAACCAGTTGGTAGCCCTCGTGGTCGACCTGGGTACGTTCCCCGGTTCGAGATACGTGGCGCTGCTGGCGCTGGAGGAGCACCCCCGGATCGTGCGCGACTGGGTCTTCGACATCACCACCGCCGAATACGTCCCCGGCGTCGCAGGTTTCGAGCCGTGGGTCTCCCTCGTTGCGGTCGGGGTACTTCTGATGCTTCTCGGCTCACTGGTCTGGGCACGCTATCGGAGGCTGCCGTGAGCAACACCGACGCCGGCTTCACCGTTGAAGCGATGAACCTCTCACGATGGTTCGGGCAGAAAGTCGCCGTATCCGAGGTGAGCTGTGGCTTCGGTCCAGGTGTGACGGGTCTGCTCGGTCCCAACGGTGCGGGCAAGACCACACTGCTGCGAATGCTCACCGGTCTCGTCCGACCGTCTGACGGCGCCGTCCGGGTGCTCGGGGTGGATCCACGAACCCATCCCGACGTGTACCGGCAAGTGGCACTGGTCCCGGAGGACGAGGCAGTCCCGGGATTCCTCACTGCGAGGAAGTTCGTCGGCCTGAATGCCACGCTGCAGGGGATGGAGGATCCGCAGTCGGCCGCGGATCGCGCACTCGAACAGGTCGGACTCTCTGATGTCGCCTCGCGGCGCCTCGGGACCTTCAGCAAGGGGATGCGTCAGCGCACCAAGGTCGCCGCCATGCTCGTTCACGGACCGCGAGTCTTGTTCCTCGACGAACCGCTCAACGGCACGGACCCCGTCCAGCGGGCGCACCTCATGCGTCTGTTCGCCGACCTCGGGGAGCAAGGCAAGACGGTGATCGTTTCCTCGCACGTGCTCGGGGAGGTCGAGCGAATGACCGATCGGGTGGTAGCGATGATCGACGGTCGGTTGGCGGGGGCAGGAACGATCGAAGCGTTGCGGAGCGCCATGTCCGATATCCCAAGAAGATTGATGGTGGGCTGTGACCGGCCCCGCCGGCTCGCAGCAGCCCTGGTCGGACACGCGTCGGTTGGCGGTGTGGCCGTCGAAGGTGATGACGTCCTGTATGTCGACGCCCTCGACTCCGACTCGTTCGGCAGCGTGCTACCCGGCATCGCTCTCGATGCGGATGTGCGGCTGGTCTCGGTCGCGCCGCAGGACGAGTCGCTGGAGAGCACGTTCCGCTACCTGGTGGGCCGATGAGAGCTTTCGCCGCCATCGCCGCCTTCACATTCCGCAAGCTGATGAACCGTCGGCGTGTCCTCGGCCTCTCGTCTCTCACGCTCCTACCGGCGATCATCGTTGCGCTGGTCGGCAGGAACGCCGGCGACGCCGAGCAACTCGCGCAGGGACTGATGGTGGGGGTGCTCCTGGCCGTAGCCATTCCGGTGGTTGCCCTCGTCAATTCGTCGGCGGCTCTTGGCGACGAACGGCGGGAGCATCTGCTGCCCTATCTGACGCTGAAGCCGGTTCCCCGCGTCCTCATCGTTGCCGCCGCGTTCGTCGGGTCGGTTGCGTCGACGCTGGTCATCGGCGGGACAGGAGTGGTGGCGCTGTGGCTTGCCTCGGGCTGGGCGTCGGGCTCGTGGAGTCTCGGGTGGCCGGCGATCGTTGCCCTGATCGCCACCGGCGTGTCCTACGGTGCCGTATTCATCCCCGTTGGCTACCTGTTCAGAAGAGGGACGCTCATCGGGCTGATCTACGTCTTCTTCTGGGAGGCGATCCTGGCATCGGCCGTTACGACACTGGCATCATCGTCCTTGTGGCGGATCGGCCTTGCGGCGTATCTGGGGATGCTGGCAGACCCTGCTGACGAGTTCCTCGACCTGCTCGGTTCGGTGCAGCCGGGCGTGGGGGGCTCACTGGTGAAGGCCGGCGTGCTCGCCGTACTTTCGCTGGTGGTGACCACGTGGCTCGTCCGCAGCCGGGATCAGGTCGTCTAGGACGTACTCAGTATCCGGTACCTGGTACTTGGTACTTCGTACTTCGACGAGGTGTTCTAGGCCAACTGGCGGCCCTGGCTACGCCCGAGGAAGTAGGTCGCCGTGGCGACACCGGCCGCACCGACGACCGCGGTGGTGGTACCGATGACGCGTTTCGCCGTCCGTGAGAACTCGATGATCGGCCAGCCCCGGTGGTAGGCCAGCGACTCGAGAGCACGATCAGGGTTCACTGCGATGGGGTGCCCCACCAGCTCGAGCATGGGGAGGTCAGAGATCGAGTCCGAGTAGGCGTAGCAAAGGCGCAGGTCGTAGCCGCGTTCGGATGCCAGCTTCTCGATTGCCGTCGCCTTGCCCTTCCCGTAGCAGAAGGGCTCGGACAGGCGACCGGTGTAGACGCCATCGACGACTTCGGAGACGGTGCCGATACCGCCGGTCAAACCGACGGCATTTGCGAACTCGCGCACGATCTCGATAGGGGAAGCAGACACGATGTAGGTGTCCCTTCCGGCGTCATGGTGCAGATCGATGAGAGCCTGAGACTCGCGCCGTACCGCCTCGAGGAGCTGGGCGATGACCTCATCGCCAAGCTCCTCCACCTCGGCCACCGGTCTCCCCTGAATGGCCTCCAGAATTCGGTCGCGAACCGCGTCCGCCTTCTCATCGGTGCTTCCGCCCAACCGGAAGAGCACGGCGTTGGTGGCGTCGTCGAGGAGCTCTCGGGTCGTGACCATGCCATGGCGCCACGCGGCCATTCCGAAGGCGAAGACCGACGAACCGGAGATCAGTGTCCGGTCCAGGTCGAAGAATGCAGCGGCTGTCTCATCCATGTGAGGAGGCTATCACGGCGCTGCGGACCGGCTCGTCGAACTCAGGGGCTACGCTGGACTCATGGCCGCAGAAGAAGAACGCATTGCCCTGTTCCTCGACTACGAGAACCTCGCCATCGGCGCAAGGGACCGTGGTCTCCAATTCGACCTGAAGCCGATCGCTGACGCACTCGCCGAGCGGGGTCGTGTCGTCGTGCGCAAGGCGTATGCCGAGTGGTCGACGTTTCCCGATGACAGTCGGATGCTCACGCGCAACAACGTCGAGCTCATTGAGATCCCGCAGCGTATGGGTGCGGTCCGCAAGAACGCCGCCGACATCAAAATGGCCGTCGACGCCATCGAGTTGGCCTTCGAGAGGGACTACCTCACTACGTTCGTGCTGGGAACCGGTGACAGCGATTTCACGCCCCTCGTGCACAAGCTGCGGTCGCTGAACAAGCAGGTCATTGGCGTCGGAGTCAAGGACTCCACCTCGGCGATGCTTCCTCCGGCGTGCGACGAGTTCCTGTTCTATGAGCGCCTCAAGGGCGTCGAGGAACCGCGGCCTCGCAAGAAGAAGAGCGTCGCGGCACGGAAGGAGGAGCCGGCAGAGGTCGAGACCGGTGACAACGGCTCGATTGAGGATCTGATCACGCTGGTGACCCAGACGCTGGCCGGACTGCAGAGCACCTCCGGTGGTGCGGTGGTCGCGTCGAGTCTCAAACGAGCGATCCTGCGCAAAGACCCGACGTTCTCGGAGTCCGACTTCGGGTTCCGTGGCTTCGGGGAGATGATGCGTCACCTCGCGTCCCGTAACGCGATCGAGCTTGGCGAGGGACCAGCGAAAGGCGATCCTGTTGTCAGCTTCACCGAGGAGGGCAAAGGAGAAGGGGAGGCGTTCAGTCTGCTCAGTCAGGTCGTCGTCGACCTGGAGAATGAGGGGATGTCCCCGCTTCTGTCGGGGCTGAAGAACCAGCTACGGAAACGCAGCCCCGGCTTCTCCGAGAAGCAGTACGGGTTCAGTGGGTTCCTCCAGTTCTGCAAGGCCGCGCGCACCCGGGGCGTCATCGACCTGCACTGGGATGAAGAAGCCGGTGACTACGCGGTGAGTTCGCAATGAGAAGCGGGCCTTTTCGGGCCCGCAACTCGTCACACCGATGAATTGATCACGGCCAGATGCCGCGCTCGCTGGCAGCACTGGCGCAGCGTCCCGCAGCCACGATGTAGGCAGCGGTCCGATGGTTCGGAGAGGGGACTTCCTCTCCTGGATGGAGGGCTGCCCACTCGGCACGGATGTCGTCGAGACTCTCCTGAACATCGGCCAACTTGGCGACGACCTTGTCCGTCGCCTTGTACATCTTCTTGCGAAGCTTGGCGTGGACTTCCTCTTCGTCCCACTGCTGATCTTCGATGTTCTGCACCCACTCGTAGTAGGAGACCACGACCCCGCCGGCGTTGGCGAGAATGTCGGGAAGGACCGGAATCCCTTTGGATGCCAGAACGGCATCTGCACCCGGTGTCGTCGGCCCGTTGGCAGCCTCCACGACGACCTTGGTGTTGATGCGGTCCGCGTTCGCCAGCGTGAGCTGGTTCTCGAGTGCGGCGGGGATCAGAATGTCGCACGGGACCTCGAGCACCTCGAGTGGCGCCAGTTCCTTGGTGCCGTCGAGTCCGACCACACTGCCGGTGCGGTCCTTGTGCTCCTCGACGCGAGATACGTCGAGCCCGTTGGGGTCGAAGATCCCTCCCTTCGAGTCGCTGACCGCCACGATGGTCGCTCCGGCTTCGGCGAACAGGATCGCAGCATTGCGACCCGCATTGCCGAAACCTTGAATCGCCACCGTTGCTCCACGGAGCGACGACAGGTCGGAGACACCTCCAAGCTCGATGAATCGCTCGGTCACGAACAGCGCGCCCTGGGCGGTTGCGGTCGGACGGCCCAGCGAACCGCCCAGGTCGAGCGGCTTGCCGGTCACGACCGGCCGGTTGTTCTGACCGGGATGCATCATCGAGTAGGTGTCGAAGATCCACGCCATCGTCTGGGCGTCTGTGTAGACGTCCGGTGCCGGGATGTCGGTGTAGGGGCCGATGTTGGAGCCGAGTGCCGCGATGAAGCGACGCGTGATTGAGGCTTTCTCATGCTGAGAGATCTTGCGAGGGTCGACTCTCACTCCACCTTTCGCCCCGCCGAAGGGGATGTCGGCAAGAGCGCACTTGAGCGTCATCCAGGCGGCTAGCGCCCTGACCTCGTCTTCGTCTACCTGGGGATGGAAGCGGATCCCGCCCTTTCCGGGGCCACGAACTGCCGAGTTGAGCACCCGATAGCCGTAGAACACTTCGATGTGACCATCATCCATCCGGATCGGGAGGGTCACATGTACCGCCTGCTCTGGTTCGAACAGCCACTCTGCGAGTCCGGGGGACTCAGCCAGTTCCCGAATATACGGGACCACCTGCTCGAACTGATGTCGAGCAATGTGGTTCGGGTTGAGGTCCTCGGTGAGGGCGCGCTCGGACGCTGTCATGGTGTCTCCTCTGGACATGCCGGCTTTGGGTGTGCTGAAGCAGTGCCCCGGATGCGGGGCTTGGTCTCGGTTCGAGCCGGCTGGTGCGATCCCGGACCTGGCACCCCAGGGAGTCTACGGAAATAGGGCAGAAATGTCACAACGAGCGGTCGCTCGCACGGGCGCCGCGAGCAGCCGGTCCGTGCCCGGTGCCGGCCCGGATTCGGCGGCCGATGACTGTGGCAAACTAAGGGTCCTGCGCTGCGTGCCGAGAGGAGTTCTCATGAGGAGTTGGGCAGAGCCCTACAAGATCAAGATGGTGGAGCCGATCAGGGTGACGACTCGCGAGGAACGGGAAATCGCCAACGAACAGGCCGGCTACAACTCCTTCCTGCTGCGATCGGACGACGTCTACATCGATCTGCTGACCGACTCGGGAACCTCTGCGATGTCCGACTATCAGTGGGCTGGACTGATGCTGGGTGACGAGGCATATGCCGGCAGCCGCAGCTTCTACCACCTCGTCGACGCCGTTGCCGACGTGTACGGGTACCCGGAGCTCATCCCCACCCACCAGGGGCGTGGTGCCGAGCACCTCCTCAGCCAGATCCTCATCAAGCCGGGTGATGTGATCCCCGGCAACATGTACTTCACGACGACGCGCTTTCATCAGGAGTACGCAGGAGGCAAGTTCGTCGATGTCATCGTTGACGAAGCACACCAGCCGGCCAGTCGCTTCCCCTTCAAAGGCAACGTGGATCTCGACAAGCTTCGCGCAGTCGTCGACGAGTACGGGGCCGACAAGATTCCCTACATCTCACTGGAAACGAACGTGAATCTCGCCGGCGGCCAACCGGTGTCGATGGCGAACATGAAGGCCGTCTACGAGTACTGCCAGAGCCGGGGCATCCTGGTGATGCTCGACGCGACCAGGGCGCTCGAGAACGCCTACTTCATCCAGCAGCGCGAGTCGGGCTACTTCGACAAGAGCATTCGAGAGATCCTCGGTGAGCTGTGCTCGTTCTCGGACGGGGCAACCGTCTCGTCCAAGAAGGACAACCTCGTCAACATCGGCGGTTTCCTCGCCGTGCGGGATCCTGAGATCGCTCGAAGGGCGCGGGCCCTGCTGGTGGCCTTCGAGGGACTGCACACCTATGGGGGCATGTCCGGGCGCGACATGGAGGCGCTGGCTCGCGGGATCGAAGAGATGGTCGCCACCGACGATCACGTTCGGGCAAGAGTCGGCCAGGTCGAGTATCTCGGACATCACCTCGAGAAGGCCGGCGTACCGATTGTTGAGCCGATCGGCGGACATGGGATCTTCCTCGACGCGCTGGCGATCCTGCCCCACATTCCTCAGGATCAGTTCCCGGCCCAGGCGCTGACGGCGGCGCTCTACGTCGACTCTGGTGTGCGGGGAATGGAACGCGGCATCGTCTCTGCGGGCAGAGACGCCAAGACCGGCGAACATCACGTTCCCAAACTGGAACTGGTGCGCCTGGCGATTCCCAGAAGGGTCTACACGCAGGCGCACATGGATGTGGTGGCAGAGTCGGTCGTGCACATCTACGAGCACCGGGAGGCAATCGGGGGTCTCGAGTTCACCTACGAGCCGCCGGAGCTGCGCTTCTTCCAGGCGAGATTCCAGCCGGTGCAGAGGTAGGTGCCCGACATCCGGGAACCCGCTTCCCGGTAGGGTGGAGCGCCCATGGCACGCATACTCGAGCGGTCCCGGTTGCACCGCGCCCACGAGCAGTGGGAGACGGCCCGGTTTCTCGGCCTCGCCGTCATCGTCGGAGTACTGGTCGGGGCTGCCGCGTCGCTGCTGATCGCACTCATCGGTTGGGTGCGCGAAGGCACGGGGCAGATACCGCTCGGCAGATGGCTGCCGGTCGTCGCTATTCCGGTCGGCATTCTGATCGCGTGGTTCGTTGCGCACCGGTGGTCACCAGAGGTCGAAGGTGACGGCGTCCCCGCGACGATCGAGGGCCTTGCCATACGGTCCGGATACCTCCCCACGAGGGCGGTGGCCTGGAAGTTCGTTGCGACGGCTCTGACGCTCGGCAGCGGAGGCTCGGGTGGTCGTGAGGGCCCGATCGTTCAGATCGGTGCCACGATTGGTTCCTCGATCTCGCGGCACACGCGTTTGGGAGAGGACCAGGTGCGCAGCCTCGTCGCGGCGGGTGCCGGCGCAGCGATCGGTGCCAGCTTCAACGCCCCGATCGCAGGCATGCTGTTTGCCATGGAGGTCATCCTGCGCACGCTGTCGATCCGGCACCTCTCGGCAGTGGTGGTTGCTTCTGTTGCAGCCGCCGTCACGACGCGGAGCATCTCCGGCAGTGAGCAGATCCTGCGGGCGCCGGCCTACGGTCTCATCCCGAACAAGGAGTGGCAGGAGCTGCTGATCTATGCGGCTCTCGGCATCGCCGTCGCGTTGCTGAGCTGGGCTTTTCTGCGGCTTCTCGGTGCGACCGAACAGCTGTCTGAGCGGTTCGCGAGTTGGCCGTGGTTGCGACCGGTGGCCGCCGGCCTGGTCGTTGCCGTGATCGGAGTGTTCGAACCGGACGTGCTGGGAACGGGACAGGACTTCGTCGCCGGGATCGTCAACATCAGCGTCTCGGGAACCCAGGTGTGGTGGGCACTGATGGTGCTCGTCGTCCTGAAGATCATCGCCACCTCTGCGACGATCGGTTCTGGCGGTTCTGGCGGTGCGTTCATGCCGAGCCTCTTCATCGGAGCTGCCTTCGGAGCAGGCCTGGCCGAGCTCCTCGCCCCAGCATGGACGCTCTCGCCACTTCGGCCGGGGCCGTTCGCGGTGGTCGGAATGGCTGCCATGTTCGCTGCCGTGGCCCGGGCTCCGCTGACCTCCATTCTGATCGTCTTCGAGATCACCCAGGACTACAAGCTCGTCCTTCCGCTGATGCTCGCAGTCTCCCTGGCGACACTCATCGCCGATGTGCTGAGCCCCGAGAGCGTCTACACAATGCCGCTGATCCGCAAGGGCATCCAGCTCGTTCGCGCCTCGGAGATCGACGTGCTCGACACGATTTCGATCGGCGAAGTGATGTCACGTCAGATGCCGGTTGCTCCACACATGACCCTGCGGGAGGCGACCGAGATCCTCAACGAACACGGGCACCATGGTGCAGCGGTCCTCGACCACGACCGCCTCGTCGGGGTGCTGAGTATGTCGGACATCCTGCGGCACGACCCGACGGATCTGGTCGACGACGCCATGTCCCGCAGACCGATCACGGTCACCGAGCGCACGCCCGTTAGCCAGGCGTTGGAAAGAATGGCAGCGCTCGGAGTCTCCCGGCTGCCCGTCGTCGCCGAAGACGACCCGAGCCGCCTCGTAGGTATGTTCCGGCGAGGAGACGTTGTGAAGGCCTATCACATCGCCCTTGGTTCGGCGACCGGTGTGCAGATGGCGAGGGACCGGTTGCAGCGCAAGACCGAGCCCGGTGTGTCCTTCTTCGAGGTCCAGGTGCCGTCGTCCCTCGACGGGCGACTCCTCAAAGATGTCGCATGGCCCGACGACGCCACGATCGTCTCGGTGAGGCGTCGGACGACCGTGTACGTGCCGCGCGGTGACACCCGTCTCGAGGCCGGCGATGTGATCACCGTGTTTGGCACCGTTACTGCCAGGCACCGACTGGTGACGCTGATGGAGCAGACAGCCGGCGATTGACAGTCGTCTGTCGTCAGTCTTCAGTCATCACGAGGGGCTGAGTCTGATGGAGCGAGTCAGCGTACCGACTACTGGACGCCGAACATCGCTTCCTCGCGAGACACTTCGCGGTCGCGTGCAATACACTTATGGAGAGGAGGAGCCATGACCCTTCGCAAAGGTATGCATGTGCGGGAGTTGACCAAGAAGGTCGGCCAGATCGGGCGCACCGGCGTTGTCCTGGAGATTCGCGACGGGATCGTCGAGGTGCGTTGGGACGACGGACGGACCAGCACGCTCTCCGGGGCCGTACTCGTACCGACGCAGACGTCCAACGCCTAGTGTCCCGAGTCACAAGTCATGTAC
>CBEVHI010000044.1:0-11363 GCA_965549635.1 uncultured bacterium
CCAACGGCGCGCCGACCAAACGTGGCAGCCGATCCGGGAAGAGATCGGCTCCCACCATGACCCCGACCGTCGCTGCGACCGACAGCTGAAAGCCCACGTCCGCACTGAGTTCTCCGGAGACGATCAGGAGTGCCGACACCGATGTGCCGAGCGCCACCCATGGCGTCAGGGCGACGCCAATCGCCCTGGCCGATAGGAGGAGGCCGGCCATGCCGGCGGCGCGAAGCACCGACGGTTCCCACCTCGTTACGACCACGAACAGTGCAAGACCAGCGAGACCGGCGATGGCCCTCCGGCGGGGTCCGAATGCGAGAGGACCGACGACGACCCACCACAGAACCAGAAACAACGCCACATTCGAACCCGACACGGCCACGTAGTGCGAGAGCCCCGACCGTCTGAGTTGATCGGATGCAACCGCCGGCAGTCTGCGGACATCGCCGATCAGGAAGCCCGACAGGAGGGCTCCGGCAGCATCGTCGTGGGACTTCAACCCATCGGCGATCCTGTGTCGAAGTGCGTTCCCGACAACGAAGAGAGGCTCCGACGCCCCCGAGAGGACGGTGACTCTTGCATTGCTCACGACTCCGGCGTAGGGGTCGCCGCGTGCCCTCCCCGGCTGGGACCGGGCCACTCCCTTCACGACCAGGCGGTCACGAGCTGCAACCTCGACAGCCTCATCGACAGAGACGAGCATCGGTGGTCCATCCCAGTCGAGCCAGATATCGCGACGCAGAATCGACGTAGGCTGGAAGAGAAGCCACTCTCCTGATCTGCCCGGGCGAAGATCATCGATTGCCCAACCGGCAATCGTCACAGGGCCATCGACGGTTGCCGAGGACAGAACACGAGCCTCCCGCGCCGCCGACATCGAACCCGAAATCGATCCGGCGACGACGAGAGCGGCCGCCAAGAGCGCCCAATCTCGCTTGATCATCACAACGGCTGCCACGCCGGCAACCACTGTGCCGGCGACAGCCGGAGCGCCGATCGTTCTGCCGACGGCGACCGCTCCCCACACAAGAGCTGCCGCCCCCAGGGTCCAGCGTCCCGCGGTTCCGGGCAGGCGCAATCGGCTCACGGAACGATCACAGCATCCCGCAGGGTTGCGAGCTTCCCTTCTCCAATGCCGGGAACGTCGAGGAGATCCTCGACGGTCGAGAAGGGTCCGTGTTCCTCCCGATAGTCGAAGATGCGCTGTGCCAGCACCGGCCCGACGCCGGGAAGGGCCTCCAACGCGCCGGCGTCGGCGCGATTGATCGCCACTTTGCCGTCATAACCTTCTCCGGCTGGCTGGCCGACCTGGTGCTGAGGAACGTGGACCTGCTGCCCGTCGGAGATCTGAGCCGCGAGATTGATGCCATCGAGAGCCGCGGTCGCAAGAACCCCTCCGGCGGCCGCGACTGCGTCGGCCACCCTGGCCGGCGATCGCACCTCGACGAGTCCGGGGCGAAGAACCGCTCCCGACACGTGGACGGTGATCGTCTCGAACGAGTCGCGAGCCTGAGCCGTCGTTGCGATAGGGACCGGCGTGGCGGTCGGTCTGCCAAACCACAGACCGGCGGCGCCGGCGAGCGCGAGTGCTCCCGCTGCTACGAAGATGGATAGTCGGTTCAAGGATCCCTGGCGTCCTTGTAACACGCGGCCCGCAACGGGTGAAGTAGGTTGTGCCCGAAAGGAGACCCATGCAGCGCTACCGCATCGAGCCCCATACCGCCGTTCGTCTCTCTGAGAGGGACCCAGGAGACCGCGGGGCCTTCGACGGCGACAAGAAGGCAGGCCGTTCCGCCGTCAAGTCGTTGAACCGCAGACTGGAGACGCTGCAGGAACTGCTCTACGCGGAGAACAGACACCGTCTGCTCGTGGTGCTCCAGGCGATGGACACCGGCGGCAAGGATGGCACGATCCGACACGTGTTCGATGGCACCAACCCGCAAGGGGTCAAGGTGGCGTCCTTCAAGAAGCCCACCCCCCAGGAACTCGCTCACGACTATCTCTGGCGGATCCACCGGCACACCCCCGGCCGGGGCGAGATCGTCATCTTCAACCGATCCCACTACGAGGACGTCCTGGTCGTGAGAGTGCACGACCTCGTTCCTGAAGACGTGTGGAGCCGCCGCTACGACCAGATCAACGCCTTCGAACGGCGCCTGGTCGATGAAGGCACCACAATCCTCAAGTTCTTCCTCCACATCTCCAGGGAGGAGCAGCGTTCGCGCTTGCAGGCAAGATTGGATGAGCCGACGAAGCTATGGAAGTTCTCTCGGGGCGACCTGGCGGAACGAGAGCTGTGGAACGACTACGTGGAAGCGTACGAAGCTGTTCTCTCCCGAACGTCGACACCATGGGCGCCGTGGTACGCCATCCCCTCGGACCGCAAGTGGTACCGCAATCTCGCTATCTCCTCGATACTCGTCGACACACTCGAGAGCCTGGAGATGCGCTATCCGGATCCCGAGGACGACTTCAGCGATGTCGTGATCACCTGATCGGTTTCTCGGCAATGGCAGCGTCGCATACCGACGCCGGCAGTTCCGAGAAATGTAGGGTGAGCGCCGTGGAACGCATCGCCGTCCCCTACTTCATCGGAGCACCGATGCCCGGCTTCGCCGTGCCGGAGCCGCACATCACCATCTCCCCTCCCCTGCCGAACGGTTCACCGCAACAGCGTATGGGCGTGCTCTATCGCGCCCTCGCCGATCACGTCGCCGTCACCGACCGGCCACTCGTCTACGCCGGCGACTGTCTGGCAACGATCGGTGTGCTCGCCGGTCTCCAGCGACGAAGCATCTCACCGGTCGTCGTCTGGTATGACGCCCACGGCGACTTCCACACGTGGGCCACAACACCTTCGGGGTTTCTCGGCGGCATGCCCTTGGCGATGCTCGTCGGTCGGGGCGAGCAGACGATCATGACCGGAGCCGGAGCAGCTCCCCTCGCAGAACAGGACGCCATACTCGTCGATGGTCGGGATCTCGACCCCGGCGAGCCGGTGGCGGTGTCCGAGGTCGCACACGTGGACGTGGCGATGGTGGCGAAGTCCGTCCCTGCGCGCCGTCCGCTCTACGTGCACATCGACGTCGACGTGGTCGACCCTGCCGACATGCCGGCAGTCAACTACCCGTCGC
This sequence comes from uncultured bacterium, assembly GCA_965549635.1. Classification (GTDB taxonomy): domain Bacteria; phylum Actinomycetota; class Acidimicrobiia; order Spongiisociales; family UBA4744; genus CBEVHI01. The sequence goes on from CBEVHI010000044.1 coordinate 3,129, forward strand.
CGGGTGGACCTTCGCTGGAGGAGGTCGTGTCATCACTTGCATCGCTGCCGTCCGTCGTCGCCTGCTCGATCTCGTCCTGGAACCCGGAGCTGGCAGGTGCCGAAACCGCGGCAGCAGCTACCGAGACGCTCGTAGCGTCGCTGGCATAGCCCGCCGCTCCCGACGCCTGCCTGATGAGGAAGATCGCCAGCGCCACCACCACCACGATCGCCGCGACAAGCTGGTTGGCGCGTATCCCGAGAACGATCGTGGCCGAATCGGTGCGTATGAACTCCAGCAGGAAGCGTCCCAGGCCATAGAAGACCAGGTAGCCCATGATCATGTTCCCCCTGGCGATCTTGAACCGCTTCTCGATCAGGAGCAGTACCGGGATGACGATCAACAGGTTCCATGCGGACTCGTAGAGGAACGTCGGGTGAAACGTCGCCGCGTCTGCGTACTGGGCGGGACGAAACTGGGGCGCGATCTGGACCGCCCACGGCAGGTTCGATGGCGTGCCGAACAGCTCCTGGTTCATGTAGTTGCCCCAGCGACCGATCGCCTGTGCAGCCGGAATCCCGATCGCCGCGGCGTCAGCGAACGCCGCCACGTTCCAGCGGGCGGTCTTCCCGGGTGGGCGGCGCGTGATCATCAGGCCAACACCCACGATCGCCCCGACGGTGAGCCCACCGAAGAAGGCGAGTCCGCCCTCCCAGATGGCGAGCACATGCCACACGCCGCCTGAGGTCACCTCAGCCCAGCGCGGGATGACGTAGGCGGCACGGGCGCCGAGCAACCCCCCGACCACGGCCCAGACCGACACCGTCTCGGCCAGGTGCGGATCTCCCCCGTAGCGGGCGTAGCGGCGCATCGTCGCCCAGATGGCGACGAGTACTCCCAGCCCGATGAGCAGCCCGTAGTAGTGGATGGTCAGCGGACCGAGCGACAGCGTGTTCGTAGAAGGGGAAGGGATCGAGGCGAGCATCGGAAGCAGGCTACCGCGGCACTCAGCCAACCACGATGTTGACGAGCCTGGGCGGCCTGGCGATCACCTTGCGGATCGTGTTGCCGTCCGTCCAGGAGCGAATCTTCTCCCTGCCGGTCGCCATCGCCACCGCCTCGTCCTCGCCGATGTCGGCAGGCACCTCGACCCTGTCCCGCACCTTGCCGTTGATCTGGATCACCATCGTGACAACGTCCTCGACCACGAGCGCCGGATCGAATTGCGGCCACGACTCTGCGGCCAGCATCGTGTCATGTCCGGTCAGCTCCCACAACTCGTGAGCGACATGCGGTGCCATCGGTGCCACCATGAGCAGCAGCAGGTCATAGACGTCTCTGAATGTCTCCTGCCGGGCACCTTGTCGCACGTACGCGACGAGGGCGTTGTTGAGCTCCATCAGTGCTGCAACGGCCGTGTTGAACGCGAAGCGGTCGATGTCGCCGGTGACCTTCGCCAAGGTGCGGTGCGCCGTCTTGCGGATCTGGATGTCGGCTCCGGCTTCCTCACGATCTACGAAGTCGGCGGTCTCGGTACCGAGGCGCCACACCCTGTCGAGGAACCGCGCGGTGCCTTCGACGCCGCGGTCGTTCCACACGGCATCGTCGGTGGGCGGTCCGATGAACAGTTCGTACAGACGGATGGCATCGGCTCCGTACCGCTCGTAGTACGGGTCCGGAGCAACGACGTTGCCCTTGGACTTGGACATCTTCGCCCCGTCCTTGGTGAGCATCCCCTGAGTGAACAAGGCGGTGAATGGCTCCTGGAAGCCCAGCATGTCCAGGTCGTAGAGGACCTTGGTGAAGAACCGTGCGTACAGCAGGTGGAGCACGGCATGCTCGACCCCGCCGATGTACTGGTCGATCGGCATCCAGTAGTCCACGTTGGATCGCGCGAAGGGAAGCGTCTCGTTGTGTGGATCCGTGTAGCGCAGGAAGTACCACGACGAGTCGACGAATGTGTCCATCGTGTCGGTCTCCCGCTGTGCCGGACCCTCGCATTTCGGGCACGTCGTGTTGACGAACCCGTCGACCGCGGCCAGCGGTGACCGGCCCTGCGGGGCATAGTCCTCGATGTCGGGTAGGAGTACCGGCAGGTCTTCGTCCGGAACCGGGACCTCACCGCAGGTCGGGCATTGGATGATCGGGATCGGGGCTCCCCAATACCGCTGGCGGCTGATCAACCAGTCCCGCAAACGGAAGTTGACCGACTCGGTGCCGGCACCACGCTCCTCCAGCCAGTCGATCGCCGCGGCAACTGACGGATTGGCCCTGCCCTTCTCATCGTTGACCGTGATCCCGTCGATCGGGCCGCTGTTCACCATGACGCCGGGGCCTACGTAGGCAGCATCCATCGCATCGGCAACCAGCGGCTGCTCCCCCGCGGGCTGGATCACTGGAGCTATGGGAAGCTCCATGGCTCGGGCGAACTCGAAGTCGCGCTGGTCGTGGGCCGGGACCGCCATGATCGCGCCCGTCCCGTAGGAGAGCAGGACGTAGTCGGCGATCCACACGGGGACGCGTTCGCCGTTGACCGGGTTGACCGCGTAGCCGCCGGTGAAGACACCGGTCTTCTCGCGCTCGGTCGACATGCGCTCGACCTCCGACCGGGAGGTCGATGCCGTCCGATACGCCTCGACCGCGTCCCTGCGTTCGTCGGTGGTCAACGAGTCGACGAGAGGATGCTCGGGCGCCAGCACCATGAACGTCGCTCCCCACAGGGTGTCGGGGCGGGTGGTGAATACGATGATGTCGTCGCCTACTTCGGTCCCGAAGGCGACCTCTGCGCCCTCCGAACGCCCGATCCAGTTCTCCTGCATCACCCGAACCCGCTCGGGCCACTTGTCGAGAGTGGCCAGGTCGTCGAGGAGACGCTGCGCGTAGTCGGTGATCTTGAAGAACCACTGCTCGAGATCGCGCCGTTCGACGAGTGTCCCACACCGTTCGCACGCACCGTTGACGACCTGCTCGTTGGCGAGCACCGTCTGGTCCTTCGGACACCAGTTGACCGGGGCGTTCTTCTTGTAGGCAAGGCCGCGCTCGTAGAAGCGGAGGAACAGCCACTGGGTCCAGCGGTAGTACCGGGCGCTGTGGGCAGCCACCTCCCGATCCCAGTCATAGACGGCGCCGAGCCGTTTGAGCTGCTCGGTCATCTTGACGATGCGCTGCTCGGTGAACACCCGCGGGTGGATGCCGGTGTCGATGGCGGCGTTCTCGGCGGGAAGCCCGAACGAGTCCCACCCCATCGGTGCGAGCACGTTGTAGCCCCGCATCTTCTGATAGCGGGTGAGCAGATCGGTGTAGGAGTAGTTGCGAAGGTGGCCCATGTGCAGGTCGCCGGACGGGTACGGGTACATCTGCACGTTGTAGAACTTGGGTCGGGGGTCGTCCTCACTTGCGGTGAAGGTTCGATCCCTGTCCCAGATCTCCTGCCACTTCTTTTCGATGTTCGCGAAGTCGTATGACGCCATAGGTTGCCTCCGAAGTCGGCAGCGTACCAGTCAAGCCACCGTCGATAGACCGGGAGGATCATGAGCATCTCCATCGGGCTTTCTGACAGTGCGTCAATTACCCGGTCTCGAAGGAGGCCCCTACCATTCGTCCCACTGATGAGTCCAGATCTCATTCAACCACTGACTGCCTGTCGTATCCGATCCTTGGGTGAGGAGAGCGGCGTCTCGAGTCGTCTCGCGCAGATGGGGATCCTTCCCGGAGTGGAGATGCAGATCCTGCGCAAGGGCCCGTTCGGCGGCACCGTCGAAGTCGAGTTGGATCACGGTGACCTTGTCGCGCTCCGTTCCGACGAGATCGCGGCGATGGAGTGTGACCTCGTCGCCGTGCCGCTCACGTCTGTGGCCGTCACGGCAGGAAGCTACCGCATCGTTGCGCTGGCAGGAGGCAACGGCTTCCGGACCAGGATGAGAGAACTCGGCCTCGACGAGGGCCGACGAATCGACATCCTCGCCACCAGCCCAAAACTGCGCGTGAGTGTCGGTGGACAGACGATCAGCCTGGGGCGTGGTGAGGCCGACAAGATCGTGGTCGAAGAGGCAACCGGTGACCAGTCCTAAGGTCACGATCGCACTTGCCGCAATCCCCAACACCGGAAAGACGACCCTGTTCAATCGCCTGACCGGCTCCAATCAGAACGTCGGCAACTGGCCCGGCGTCTCGATCCAGAAAGCGGTGGGCCACTTCGGCCTCGGCGAGTTCGACGTCGAGCTCATCGACCTCCCCGGCGCCTATTCGATCACCCCGACATCGGAAGAAGAGCGCATCGTGCGCGACTTCTTCATGAATGACCCTCCCGATCTGGTCCTCAACGTCCTGGATGCTCGCAACCTGTATCGAGGGCTGGGTTTCACGCTGCAGATGAGCCAGAGCGGCCTACCGATGGTGGTCGCAGTCAACATGATGGACGAAGCTCGCAGAGCCGGGATCGACCTGGACCTCGACATCCTCGCCGAGCACCTGGGCTGTTCGGTGATCCCCACTGTCGGCAGAACCGGCGAGGGCCTTCCGTCGCTGCGACAAGCCCTCTACGCAACGATCCAACATCCTGATCAGGGCCGAACGCCCAACATGTCGTGGCCACCAATCGTTGAAGCTGCCGTCGCCGACCTTGCCCGGGCGATCGAGCGGGAAGCAGGTCCAACCGACCTCGATGAGAGCTTCGTGGCCCTTCGTATTCTGGAGGGCGATCCAGTGCCCCCTCTCGAGGAGCACCCAGCAATGGTCCAGATCCGACAGAGTGCCGATCAGTGGCGACACCGCGTCGAGGAGACCACCGGCGCCACGATCCCATCGGTGTGTGCACAGTGCCGTTTCAACTCGGCGAGAGGTCTCGTCCTGGAGGCAACGCACCGCAAGCCACCCCTCACCGACGCGTTGAGCGAGAAGCTCGACCGCTGGCTCCTTCACCGCTGGCTTGGACTCCCCCTCTTCGCCGTCATCATGATGATCGTCTTCCAGGGTGTCTACGCGCTCGGAACGCCCTTGCAGTCCTGGTTGGCTGCGCTCTTCGAGCTGATCGGTGACGGTCTCGCACAGTTGCTGTCGCCGCTCCCGGCACTCGTTGGATCGTTCATCGTGGACGGACTGTGGCAGGGCCTCGCCACCGTTGCCTCCTTCTTCCCGATCATCCTGCTCTTCTTCCTGTTCATGTCGGTCATCGAGGACTCCGGCTACATGGCTCGAGCCGCCTTTCTCATGGACCGGTTGATGCACCGTTTGGGCCTCGACGGTAAGGCATTCATCAATCTGCTCCTTGGCTACGGCTGCAACGTTCCGGCGGTAATGGGCACCCGAGTCCTCTCGGGGAAGCGCAACAGGGTCAGGGCAATGCTGTTGATCCCATTCACCCTGTGCAGCGCCCGGCTACAGGTGTTCGTGTTCCTCGCCGCCATCTTGTTCTCGCCGCTCGTCGCTCCATGGGTCGTGTTCGGCCTCTACCTCGCCAGCTTCGCCGCCATCATCGGAGTGGGCCTGCTGCTCAAGGCATTGCGCGTGGCCGGGCCGCCCGAGCCGTTCATCATGGAGATCCCCCCCTACCGTCTTCCGATGGTTCGCACCGTCGGTCTGCGGGCCTGGTACGAGGTGAAGGACTTCCTGTACCGGGCCGGAACGATGATCACCGCCGGCGTGATCATCGTGTGGCTCCTCACCAACCTGCCGCCGAGCGCGGACGTTGCCGGCGCTTCGAGCTACGCGGGTGTCCTGGGTCGCTTTTTCGAACCGCTCTTCCATCCCCTCGGCATCGGATGGCAGGAGACGGTGGCGTTGCTGTTCGGTTTCATCGCCAAGGAAGTGGTGATCGGCGCGTTCGCCCTGATCTATGCCGGGGATCTGACCAGCCAGATCAGCGCCAATATCACACCACTGCAGGGAATCTCGTTCATGGTGTTCACCTTGCTGTACACCCCGTGTGTCGCCACGATCTCGGCAATCAAGGCGGAGGCGCGCTCGTGGAAGACCGCCGCCGGCGCCCTCGGTCTGGGGCTTGCCATCGCCTGGCTGGCAGCGTTCGTCGTCTATCAGGGCGGACGGCTCCTCGGATTCTCCTGAACCCATCCGTTCCTGTGACGCTCCGCACTGATAATCCGCCTCAAACGTCACAAGAACGGGAAGGCGCGGCCGGTAGGCTGCCCCCATGCTGTTGAGACTGCGCAGAGCGCGGACCCTTGCCAGAGTGGGGGCGCTCACCGGGCTTGCGTCACTCGTCTACTACGTCGTGCTCCTCATCTCTGACGGTTTCAAAGCCGGATCGCTCCTCTTCATCGCGATCATCGCAGCGAGCGCATACGCCGCATACCGGTCGGTCGATGATCCACACCGGGCCCGCCGGCTCTTGCTGGCGGCCACGGGCGGATTCGCCATCGTCGGCATCATCAGCATCACGAGCATCGGTGCGCTCTTCCTCCTGGCAGCTCTCTACACCGGCATCGGAGCCGCAGTGATGCCCAAGCACATCGAGGGTGACTGACCCGCCTCTCCTGCACGGTTCGGACCCGAGTGTCACAACAACGAACGGGCCCCTAATGTCAAGCCAATGAGCAGTGACCACCGTCCGTTGACGCGCCTGTGGCGATATGCAATCGTCCATCGCCCCCGCATCGTGGCAGCGACCGCGTTCTCGATCCTGAACAAGGCATTCGATCTGGCCCCGCCGGTGCTGATCGGCATGGCTGTGGATGTCGTCGTCCGGCGGCAAGACTCGTTCCTGTCCCGTTTTGGCTTCGCCGACACAAGGGACCAGCTGCTTGTCCTGGCCGTGCTGACGTTCGCCATCTGGGCGCTGGAATCTGCCTTCGAGTACGCCTACGCGGTCACGTGGCGCAACCTTGCCCAGACCGTCCAGCATGATCTGCGGGTCGACGGATACGCGCACGTACAGGAACTCGATCTCGTCTACTTCGAGGACCGTTCGACGGGAGGCCTGATGGCGATCCTGAACAACGATGTCAACCAGTTGGAGCGTTTCCTCGACGGTGGAGCCAACGACATGCTGCAGGTTCTCACGACTGTCGTGCTGGTCGGCATCATGTTCTTCGCTCTCGCCCCGACTGTTGCCTGGATGGCGTTCCTGCCGATCCCGTTCATCCTGTGGGGCTCGTTCCGGTTCCAGCAGCGAATCGCACCCCGCTACGCCGAGGTCCGTGAACAGGCCGGTTTGATCAACCAGCAGCTCTCCAACAACCTGACCGGCATCACCACGATCAAGAGCTTCACTGCGGAGAGTCGAGAAGAGCAGCGGATCGCCGAAGGCAGCCTGCGCTACCAAGATGCCAACCGCCGAGCCATCAAACTCAGCTCGGCGTTCTCACCACTGATTCGCATCGTGATCCTCGTCGGCTTCACCGCAACATTGATCGCCGGCGGTTTCCTCACGCTCGATGGAGGGATGGAAGTCGGCGCCTACTCCGTGATGGTGTTCCTCACCCAACGGCTCCTCTGGCCGCTCACGAGACTGGGCCAAACCTTCGATCTGTATCAACGGGCGATGGCGTCGACCAACCGCGTCCTCGACCTGCTCGATAGCAAGCCTTCGATTGTCGACGGTCCCCGCTCCATGGCACTGGGAACCGTTGAAGGTCACATCGAGTTCGACCATGTTCAGTTCTCCTACAACCCCGGGTTTCCGGTCGTAGAGGATCTGAGCATCAACGTGCCGGCAGGCCAGACCACCGCGATCGTCGGTGCCACCGGCGCGGGCAAGACCACGATCATCAAGCTCCTGCTCCGCTTCTACGAGGTCACGGACGGATCGATCCGACTCGACGGCCACGACATCAGGGACCTGACCCTGTCCTCTCTGCGTCAGGCGATCGGTCTTGTGAGCCAGGATGTGTACCTCTTCCACGGGACGGTCCGAGAGAACATCGCGTACGGACGACCGGATGCTGAGCTCGAAGAAATCGTCTCGGCCGCGAAGGTCGCGGAGGCGCACTCATTCATCCTCGAGCTTCCCGACGGGTACGAGTCGATCGTCGGGGAAAGAGGTCAGAAGCTCTCCGGTGGGCAGCGGCAGCGAATCTCGATCGCCCGGGCTGTGCTTGCCGACCCTCCAGTTCTGATCCTGGACGAGGCGACGTCTTCAGTCGACAACGAGACCGAGGCTGCCATCCAGCGGTCCTTGGAGCTGATCACCAGAGACAGAACGACCATTGCGATTGCCCACCGCCTCTCGACCATTCGCCACGCAGATCAGATCTACGTTCTCGATCGCGGCAAGGTGGTCGAGACCGGCTCACACGACGA